>CAZQEF010000039.1:0-8369 GCA_964592325.1 uncultured Treponema sp.
TTATCATGTCACAAACATCTTTTATGGTCAAGTGTGATGTATCGATATAGACGGCATCCGGTGCCAATTTGAGGCTCCCTTCTTTTTTGTTCCGGTCAATCTCATCCCGTTCCCTGATTTTCTGCTCTATTTCCGCCAGCGAAAGAGCGCTGGTACCCTGTTCAAACCGGCGTTTTGCCCGTTGTTCAGGCGAAGCATCAAGAAAAAATTTGTATTGTGCATGCGGAAAGACCACCGTTGTCATATCACGTCCTTCACAGACAATGTTATTGTTTTCAGCAGCTTTTCGTATTTTTTCATTCATGGCATGGCGTACTTCCACAATTCCGGAAAGCGGCGCCACGAGCGCTTCCACGGCATCTGAACGGAGCAGTGCTTCCACATTCTCGTCACCGATATACACAGACCCGTCCCGGTAATCAATCGGTACGCTCCGGGCAAACTGAGCCATGGTTATATCATCGCTCAAATCTGTTCCGGATGCTCCCTCCCCGTCTCTGCCGCCGCCGTTACTCCGGAGAAAGGCAAGGGTAACCGCCCGGTAAAAACTGCCGGTATTCATGAATGTAAAGCCAAGAGTCCCGGCAAGAATACGGGCAATGGTGCTTTTCCCCGATCCGGCAGGTCCGTCTATCGCGATAATCATGCGTTCTTTTCCTTTGTTGCAAGTATTTTGACCTCGCTTGGGGCAAGTTCCCGTGATTCCCCATATGCAAGGCCGTCAATGGTAACCGGACCTATCCTGACACGTATGAGATTTTTTATGCGAATGGAGAAATGATCCAGAACCCGCCGTATTTCACGGTTTTTACCTTCTATCAGAGTTACTGACATACGGCGTGATGACAGCCGTTCAGCGCTCCGGCACCGGTAATATACCGAGTCGATCCTTATTCCTTTTCTGAACGCGTCAAGTACATCATCCCTGAACGGCATGCTTGCTTCTACAATGTACTGTTTTTCAATCTGTGAAGACGGATGTCCTACCGTTGCGGCAAACTCTCCATCGTTGGTAAAAATTATGGCCCCGCTTGAATACATGTCGAGCCGGCCCACGTTATACAGGCGCTCGGTATATTTTTCTGCGAGAAGATCCGCAGCAACCTTTCTGCCCTTCTCGTCGGAAAGGGAGCACACATACCCAGATGGTTTGTTCAGGAGAACATAACGCATGGTTTTTTCCGGTTCCACCGGCAGGCCGTCGACACAAATACGGTCAGAATCCAACACCCTGGTACCAAGCGTCTGCACAATTTTGCCGTTTACGGTAACACGTCCGTCAAGAATGATCTGTTCGCTTGCCCGACGTGACGCAACACCCGAGCGGGCCAAATAAAGCTGCAGGCGGATTCCTTCCGGAACGTTATCTTGAGAGTTCGAATCGTTCACTTTCCGTTTCATCCAGTTTCGGCAATTCAGATATGCTGTTCAGGCGGAATATCTTGAGAAATTCCTTTGTCGTACCAAATTGAACCGGCTTTCCCGGCACATCCTTTTTTCCCACTTCCCTGATAAGGTTTTTTTCTGCAAGAAGACGGATCATGTTATCCGCAGCCACCCCGCGGATTGCTTCAATCTCTCCCCGGGTGATGGGCTGCGAATAGGCGATTATGGACAGTGTCTCCATTGCCGCGCGTGAAAGTCTTCCTTCACTTTTTTTGCCGTAGCGGTCCCGCAGATTATCCCAGAGTTCACGTTTGGGATTGATGATCCATCCCCCTGAAATCTGCACCAGTTCGATTCCATGATCCCCGGCTGAATACCGTTCAGACAACCGGCCCAGAATATCTGTAATCATGTCTGCGGGAAACCCGGAAATCCGTGCAAGCGTATTCTCGTCAACCGTTTCTGTCTCCAAAAACAGAATTGCTTCTACCAGTGCCGTTTCCTTCTCCATTGCGTATTCCATCCTTCAGCTACCCTTCTACCGTCAGCTCCATTTCATCCACGGAAACTTTTTTCCAGGGTTTTATCTTGATATCGCCAAACATGCGGTTTTGCCACACACTGGCCATTCTGAATTTTACTGCTTCCAGCAACGCCATGAATGCACATACAACATCCATAAGGTTTCCTTTTCTCACGATGAGATCGGTAAACATGCATTCGCCGCGGCTCTCGAGCAGTTCATTCATGAGTGTAATTTTTTCATTAACGGACACTTCTTCATACAAATCAAGGATACGTTCCGAATTGTAACTGGAAACAAGATTTGAAAATGTCTTGAGAAGATCCCAGGTGTCAAGACGCTCCCATAACTCATCATCATCCGAAAACGGCAGCGGGCTCTGGATTTTCTTGCGTTCAAAAACCCATTCAGCCTCATCTTCCTTTTGTTCCATAAGCTCTGACAGCTTTTTGAACTTCTGGTATTCAATGAGCTTGTCGACGAGTTCCTTGCGCGGATCATCAATGTCTTCATCGTCAACCGCAATTTCAACCGGCAACAGCATCCGGCTTTTTATGTACAGCAATGTCGCTGACATTGCATAAAAATCAGTCAGACTCGAAAGATCGTTTGACACTGAATAATCAAGATATTCCAGATATTGCTCGGTTATGCTTCCAATCGGAATATCATATATATTGACTTCGTTCTTCTTTATCAAAAAAAGCAACAGGTCGAGCGGCCCCTCAAAATCCTTTACCCGAAATGTTGTCGCTCCATCAGTATCCATACAGATTCCCCACTTTTTTCACGCCCTGCTCGGGCACGGATTCAAGAATTGCCCGATACGACAGCCCGGTTCCGGGCTCCGTGCTTTCCGGCAGAATTTCCAGAAGCGGCACCAGGGCAAACTGCCTTATTCCCATACGGTCATGGGGAACGACAAGCGTGTCTGTCCTGATAACCCGGGAACCGAACAGAAGGATGTCAATATCAAGCGTACGGGGTCCCCTGCGGGATTCCATGTTCCGATCGCGGCCGTAGCGCCTTTCGATGGTCTGCACGGCATCCAGAAGGGATTCCGGTGTGCCAGTGTACCATCCGGATGCCGCCATGTTACAAAAATCATTCTGATCATGTACATCCTGCGGCATGGTCAGATACAGTGACGAAACACGCATGTTCCGTAAAATACCCGCGATATCCGCGATAGCCTTTTTCAGAATTGAAAGAGAATCTCCCGTATTTGATCCAAGGCCCAGAACAACCTGCTCTTCGGGCATACTACTGGTCAGAACAGCCCGCCTTCCGCTCCGGATTTATCCCGGCCAGTTCCGGTCTCTGCAGAGGCCTTTTTGGTACCTTCCGCCTCTGTCGGCGCTGCCTGGCGCAGTTTCTGCCCGGGGAAAAGTTTTTCCCGTATTTTCTTTTCTACCTCTGCACGGAACTCCGTATTTGATTCCATGAATGCAATGGCATTTTCCCGTCCCTGTCCTATCTTTTCATCTCCTGCGGAATACCATGCGCCCTTTTTGTCAACGAATCCATGCTTTACGGCAGAATCAAGCAGACTTGAAACAGATGAAACGCCCTTGCCGAAGATTATATCCAGTTCAACTTTCCTGAACGGCGGCGCGACCTTGTTCTTCACCACCTTTACCCGGACCCGGTTTCCTACGGCTTCACCTTCACCCTTGTCTATGGTTTCGAATTTGCGTACCTCAAGCCGTACCGATGAATAGAATTTTAGTGCGTTTCCACCGGTTGTTGTTTCGGGGTTTCCGAACATGACGCCGATTTTCATGCGTATCTGGTTAATGAAAACAATGATGCACTTTGATTTTCCGAGAATACCGGTCAGCTTGCGAAGCGCCTGACTCATGAGTCGCGCCTGAAGTCCCATATGGGAATCTCCCATATCACCTTCAATTTCCGCCTGCGGAGTAAGCGCCGCAACAGAGTCAACGACAATTATGTCTACCGCGCCGGAACGAACGAGGCTTTCAGTAATTTCGAGCGCCTGCTCACCGGTATCCGGCTGGGAGACCCACAGTTCATCGATATTGACCCCGAGACCGCGCGCGTATTGGGGATCCAGCGCATGCTCGGCATCCACGAAGGCCGCGATTCCGCCCATTTTCTGGGCTTCTGCAATGGCATGCAGGGCAAGCGTTGTTTTACCGGAAGATTCCGGACCGTAGATTTCAATTATACGGCCCCGGGGATATCCCCCGATGCCAAGTGCTTCATCAAGAAGAATGCTTCCGGATGGAACTACTTCAATCCCGGCTAGTTCGGTGCCATTTCCCATTTTCATGAGAGAGCCCTGTCCGAACTGCTTTTCTATCTGAAGACGCGCTACTTCAAGCGCTTTGAGTTTTTCACTCATATCACCCGAAGTAACGGGTTCTGCGTTTGTTTTTGCCACCTTTCCCTCCCCTTGGTATATAGGTGTTAATCAGAACATTTGCCTGGATTATATCAAATAATAGAAAAAAAAACAGCAATAAAGAATCAAACCGGTGTATCATTCAAATATGATACGTTCGTTTCTCATTCTATCAACCCGATCATGCAAATCCTATGCGGAAAAAGTTGTGGAAGCCCTCAATTCCAACCCTGAACATATTCTGTTTCCGACCGGTTTCGATTACACACAGGAGCTTTCTGTTCTCTCTTTCGCCGACGGAGAAATCGAGGTAACACTGCACCGTTCGGTCCGCGGAAAAACGGTATTCCTCTTTTCTTCATCCGCCCGTAATCCCGAAAATCTCTCTGTTGAGGCCTGCAAACTGGAACTGTATCATACGATTGATGTGCTTAAACGTTCCCAGGCGGCAGAAATCATCGTTTTTGAACCGTATATCTCCTGCAGCCGCTCTGACCGGACTACAAGACGGAACTCTGTCGGATTGTGGATTCATTACAAAACGCTCATTTCACTCGGAGTCGATCATCTCATCTCCTATCAACTCCATTCAGACAAATCAAAAACCATGTTCGATCCCTGCATCTGTTCTGTTGATGACGTACAAACCCTTTCGCTTCTGCAAAAATATCTTTGCGACACGTCAATCCCGTCACACCGGGATCTCGTAGAACAGGTGCGGGAAAACTGGCTTTTCTGTTCAGTTGATGCAGGAGGCGAAAAACTTGCGAGAAAATTTGCGGAATCATTCGGGACACAACTCGTTATTGCCCATAAGCAGCGGAGTACTACGAAAGCAAACACCATTGAGTGCATCAATCTCCTTTCTGCGGTTCCTCTCGAAGGTAAAAAGATATGGATAGTTGACGACATGATAGACACGGGAGGATCAATTTACAATCTTGCCCGTGAATTGTCGGAAAAGGCCGGCAATCCGGTAAACATCATGATTGTGCATCCGGTATTCTCCGCCCCGGCAATTGAACGCATACTTTCGCTGAGGAACGACGGCGTACTGGACCGGCTTGTTGTATGTGACACCATTGATACGCGTGATCTTGTTCCGCAAATGGATTTTATGGAAGTAATCGGTTCAGCCGATCTCAGTGCCAAAATAACCCTCGGGATATCACAGAACCGCCAGATGGCGGATCTCATCGATATTTTTTCCCCCGAGGATTATCTGCTTGCCGCAGAAGACGTCAAACGACGTCCCTGATCATTTCTTTATATCAGGACACACACACTCTTTCACGATGCTCTTTATTTCTGATGGTTTTGTCGCGTCAAGCATCTTTTCCGTTGTTCCCGGATTTTTTAGTATGTTGGTAATCGAAGCAAGGAACTGGATATGGGGTCCGGAGGCTTTCTTGGGAGAGACTACCATTATGAATATTTTCGCCGGCATCTTGTCGAGACAGTCAAAATCAACTCCTTCTTTCTTGATACCAATGGCGGTACACATCTCGGAGACTCCGTCGGTTTTACCATGCGGAATGGCAATGCCGTGCTGCATGCCGGTACTCATGATGTGTTCCCTGGTTTGTACATCACGGAGAACCAGGTCCCGGTCAACTACCGAACCCGATTTTGCAACCAGATCCACCATTTCCTCAATGATTTCATCTTTGGTTGTACCTTTCAGGTTTGTTGAAATGCACTTTGATGTAATGAGCTTCAGAAGAGTCCTGTCCACTCGTACGCAACTGGACTGCAGATCTTTTTTAAGTTTCTCGGGATTGGTGGAAGCCTGAAGTTTGGCAATTGCTTCATGAAGTTCAAGAATTACTTCATACATTGCCTGTTTTACAAAACCTATGTCCTCTTTTGTGCTTTCAATCGTAACCAGGTGTTCCTCTTCTGTGATGGACAACGCGACATCACCCTTGCGCGCCTGTGAAAGACCGTCATCAATGTTCATCATTTGCACGTAAAAATCTTCCGCCTTGAGATCCTTGAGAAGGGTATCTACGACGAGGTCGGCGATTTCATCGGAACTGAAATCCCATGTGACCGATTCCATGTTGTCGCTTTTGGATTCCTTTTTTGTTCCGCGGCCGGGAAGTCTGAGTGAAAAATTGAGAATGGGCGGTGAAATAAGCGTGGTTAAAAGCGTCATCATGATAATGACGCCGAAAAGCTGCTCGTTGAGAATTCCGGCGGTGATACCGATACCGGCGATGATGAGCGCGACCTCGCCACGGGGAACCATGCCGGCGCCAACCCGGAATGCGCCTTTCATGTTGAATCCGAGACCGAGTGACGGTATGGCACAACCAATGATTTTCGCGGCAATGGCGATTACGGTGTACAAAAGACCGAACGCAAGCACTTCCCATGACATGAGCGCTCCCACATTGACGAGCATACCCATGACCGCGAAAAAGATCGGTACGAAAAATTCGTAGAGACCGTGGATGCGTTCCTGGATAACCGCCGCGATATCGGTCTTTGAAAGGGAAAGTCCGGTTACATACGCACCGATTATCATGGCTAGGCCCTGCTTTTCAAAAATGCCGGCGAGAAGCAGTGCGATTCCGAGCGCGCAGATCGAGAAATCGTACTGATGCTTGAAGAACTTCAGAAACGACGCGATTTTCTTTGAAAAAATCAGTCCGAGCGCGCTGAAGCCGAGCCAGATGGCAAATGCTTTGAGCGCTATGAGTTCTATTTTGGTTACACTGACGGTTCCTCCGCCCGAACCGCCCATAACGGCAACAATTCCAAGAACTACGGCGAGCATGATGATACCGAGCACATCGTCAAATACGGCAGCGGCAAGAATGGTCACTCCTTCCGGAGAATCCATCTTTTTCTGATCCGAGAGTATGCGGGCGGTAATGCCTACGGAAGTAGCCGTGGAAAGAATACCGAGAAAAAGACAGCGGGGATCCATGAACGGCGCTCCGAGGAGCACCATGCCGATACCGGCTCCGCTCATGAAGGAGAACACGACTCCGCCGAGACCGACAAGTCCTCCGACCACCGAATAGCGCAGGAACAGCGCAAGGTCTGTTTCAAGACCGGACGCAAACAACAGTATTATCGATGCCACTGTGGCAAATCCGTAGAGTTCAGGACTCACCGCAAGACCGTTGGTACCGAGCGGAAAAATGCCATGCGGAAAACCGGGTAACGCGATCGCTCCGAGCGCGTAGGGACCTATTACCACACCGGCAAGCAGTTCACCCAGCACAGACGGGATACCGAACTTCTTGACGAACATACCGCCGATGCGTACTGCAAAAAGGATTATCCCTATTTGCAGTACCAAACCGGTCATCACTTCAGTAACCTGGGAGCCTTCATTGGCGTAAACAGTGGCTGCTGAAGCAATAGAAAACAGAATGACAAGCATGAAAAGCCTTGAAAAACGTGTCATATTATGCCTCACGAAGAAAATATAGGAATTTTTTGCATAATGAACCTTTTAACACATTTATACAAGGGGTATCAGTTTTTTACCCGGTTATCCGGAGTTCGATACCTTCAAAGGTTATTGCTGTTCCGACTGACGGACGTTCGGCAAGGGTTATATGTTTTATCCGGGCAACGAGACCGGTAATATCTTCCAGAGGGACGGTTTCTTCCGACCTGACCGGAATCATGATTTTTGTTTTTCCTTCATGACACCTGATGGTGGTAGTAAGTGTCCGGCGCGGGCTTACCAGTTCCTGTTCAACAAAAGCTACTCCCCGCTTGCACCCGGCACCGTTAAACCCGGTGCCATCCCGGATTATGGTACAGCATTTGGGACAGATGATGCAGTTGAATATTCTTTCAGGCATGGGCAATTTTCCTTCCCAGCATCTCGGCATCATCGGTCACGCTGTCTACAAGATCGTATACATGATCGGCGTTTCCGGCAAGACGTACGCCATTTCCCGGTATTATGCCGGTATCTATCAGGAGATCCTGTTCCGGAATGAGACCCACAGAAAAGAGAATAGTATCGCAATCAAGCGTTGAAACGCTGCCGGTACTCATGTCCTCATACACAACACTGCTGACCCGGTCTTTACCGCGTATCTCCAGGAGACGGTGCCGCAGCCG
>CAZQEF010000040.1:0-8347 GCA_964592325.1 uncultured Treponema sp.
CCGAACATATTTCCCGCCTGCTTACCAAACGCAGCATACGCCATGAAGTACTGAACGCCAAAAACCATGCCCGTGAAGCGCTCATTATCGCGGAAGCAGGCGCAAAAGGCGCCATCACCATTGCGACCAACATGGCAGGGCGTGGAACGGATATCAAACTGGGTGGCAACCCTGAATTCCGCGCACGCAGACGTGCAGGAAGCGAAGTGTCGGAGGATGAATACCTGCGCGTATACCGGGATGAGTTCAAGAAATGGCAGGATGATTACCGTGAGGTGCGCGAGGCAGGAGGCCTGTATGTTATCGGTACCGAACGCCATGAAAGCCGCCGTATCGACAATCAGCTTCGCGGTCGTTCCGGACGCCAGGGCGATCCGGGCCGTTCACGGTTTTTTATCTCGCTGGATGATGACCTCATGCGCATGTTTGGCGGTGAAAACCTCAAACGGCTCATGGCCAGAATCGGCATGACCGGCGGTGAACCCATATACCACCCGTGGCTCAACAAATCCATAGAACGCGCGCAATCCAAAGTGGAACAGCGCAACTATGAAATCCGCAAGCATCTGCTTGAATATGATGACGTGCTCAATGAACAGCGTACGTACATATACAAGCAGCGAAACAGTATTCTCGATGACGGGAATCTTGTCGAACGCATACTGACTACTGCGGAAGAAGCTTTGGATGTGGCGATTGAAGAATGTTCCTCGTCCTCACGAAAAAACCGCGATGAGGCGATATCAAATCTTTCCTCATACCTGAAAAATACATTCGGATACACCATGAGTGATGAAGAATTGTCCATGGTTGCATCAACTCCCGAGGAAGCGACAAAACCGCTCTTTAAAAACCTGAAAAAAGACCTCCTGGACAAGGAGCACCGGGCAGGCAAGGAAAACCTCAATTCATTCATCCGGTTCCAGTATCTCCATGCCATTGACAAAAAATGGCTGGATCATCTGGAAAACCTCGAATCTCTCAGGGAAGCAGTGTATCTCCGCTCCTATGGACAGAAGAATCCTCTTACCGAATACAAACTTGAGGGCTTTGACATATTTTACTCCATGCTTGACGACATCCGGCTGGAAATTGCCTCTCGGGTATTTCTGGTCAAGGTTCAAAGTGAAGATGAAGCCGCGCATGCCAGACGGACAAAAATGGTTGCAGGAGACGCGCAGCATCGTGCGGTGGGCGCGTTCACGAACGGAGCGAACTCACCAAAGCCGCTTTCCGCAAGCAAACCCGCCTCCGCGCAGGTCGTTCGTGTAGTACCCAAAGTAGGCCGCAACGAACCATGCCCATGCGGAAGCGGAAAGAAATATAAGCATTGTTGCGGTAGGTAAAATGAAAAATACTGAGTTATCATTACACAACAGTCAGCCGCTTCCGCCCGGAAGCGGAAAGAAATACAAGCATTGTTGTGGACGGTAAAGCAAAGAATACTGAGTAATCATTATATAACAGTCAGCCGCTTCCGCTTACAGTTTCAGTATGGTGATAAACGGTTCGGTGCATTCCATTATCAGGGGGAAATCTGACGGGGTTATGTGATGTGATTCGCCATCAACCTGTGCCAGAATTTTCTGATTGTACTGGATTATTACTTTTTTTGCAGAATATAGAATCGTTTCCGGAACCGCACGGTGAGCGCCGTACCGGAACAGCTTTTTCAGTTTGAGTTTCCGAAGCAGGGTCATCTCGCGTACGCCACACACATTGTTTGTATCAGGCAGTATTTTTTGATTTGATCCGTATGTCCGGAATCCCGATACCCCCATGGCATACAGCAACATCCGGTCCTGATGGGTATACAGTATTTCATCATTGAGATGCATGGCAGTAACTTGCATAAGATCTACCGTATACATTTTGTTGTAGAAGAGACAGGCAGCATCAACCCAGATCTTGTAAAAGTTACCGGGAATTATCCGTTTAATCTTGTTTGTCATATGCGTCACGAAGGCATCCAGGCCAATGCTTGCAATATTGAACGCATAAAAATTTAATTTGTCATTTGAAGGTGAATACAGCCGGACGGCCCCCTGGCGGGCAAAATAGGCTTCCCCGGTAAAAAGTGCCAAGGTTTGATCAAGATGTCTTCCATCGGTGGCATCGTTACCGGTGCCAAACGGCATTCTTATAAAGCACACCTTGTCTATGAGACTCTTTTTACCCAGTAAAAGAACTTCCCGGGTAAAAGCAGACTGAACTTCAAGACTCGTTCCGTCTCCTCCCGCCGTAATGAGCAGATACAATGCAGACGGATTGCTGTCTTTTTCCGCCTGAAAGAATACCGCCTTGGCAAGGGCTTCTGCATGTCCGGCTGCATTGGTAAAATGCGAAACCAGGGAACAGGAACGTGTTAAAACCGGACGGTTACGAACCAGGTCAATCGCATCATCGATATACTTTCTGTTTTCAATGATTCTTTTTTTCTGGGTGAAACCGCCTGCAACCGGGTTGGCAACGACCGTGACATGAACATCACGGCCGCTGAAAACCGCGGCGCGTTCAACCAATGTTTTCAAACTTTCAGCATATTCCACTTCGCGATTATTCCTGTCTTACAAATGCGTCCGAAAAACCGTTCTTCTGGAAATACTCAAGAACTGCTCCGAACTCGTCTTTCTTGAGAGGACCAACTGAAACCTTCATTACCGATTTGCCTGCAGAAATTCCTTTCTGAACCTTTATCGGGTACTTTTTTCCAAAACGATCCAGAACAGTCCGTGTATTCAATGCGTCACGGTATACGGCTATCTGCACATAGAAGGCACCCTTTTCGAGTTGTCCGACAAAAGGAATGCCCGCACTGTACGATGCAGGAACCTCGGCAGGTTTCAGTACCGGAGCCGTTTCCACTGCTGGAGCCGCTTCCGGCACCTGTTCGATCTTTTCTTCAACGACCGGAATGTCTTCCAGAACCGGCGCATCAGGCGGTATGGCTATAGCTGCGAATACGGGAGGAGCTTCAACAACAGGGATATCGGTACTCTCCGGTTCCGGAGGAAGCGGTTCAGCCGGTTCAAGCGTCACCGACTCGACAGTATCCGCGGTCATGTCTGTTTCCGTTTCTTCCGGCATAACCAGTTGCGGTTCATCGTAGACCACCGAACTGGTGTCAGCCAATGCCGGATCCGGGGCATCTTCCTGGACTGTCACTGTATCATCCGGGACAGGAGTTTCCTCTTCCGGAAGGGTTTCTTCCGCCGCTATCGCGGTATCATCTGTCAGAGCAGCTTCGGCTGCACTGTCCATCATTTCTCCGGGAACTTCAGTTTCATCCATAGAGGCTATTTCACCTGAGGCAAGCGCGTCATCAAAAGTTTCTTCCTGTACTGCTTCCGTAACAGGCACCAACGGGTACTCTTCCTGCCCGGCAATGGCTGCCAGCGGTATAACCGCATTGTCTGGCGATACGGCCGAATCAATATCAGTTACGGCCGTTTCCGGATTCACATCGGGATCGATAACTGCCAGACGGTCATCAGTAGACAGGGTTCCCGGCGCCGGCCGTTCTGAAACCGGAGCAGGAATATGAATACGAACCCGCACAACCGCTCCCTGCCGTATATTGAGGGCTGATGCGGTATCAGGTGAGAGAACGGCTACCAGACCGGGCACACCGGATGATCCGGTAACAACGGCCCGTACGGTACTTCCCGTCTCCAGATTTTCAATCTCTACAAGGGTATTTCGGGGGAACATGTCACTTCGCGCATACAAGCCCGGACCGGGGAAATCCGAGGCCGCACCGGTACCGGCATTTCCTTCCCAGGTTGCCCAGATGAAAGCAAGCGGAAAGCTCGCCAGAATACAAAGCAGACAGAAATATCGCAGTCTCTGTTTCATCACTGATTCTCCCCTTTTCGTACCTCGCGCATCCTGTTAAGTGAATTGCGGGCTATCAAATCTCCCAGCATGCGTATTTGCATTTCAGGATCAAAATCCCGGACCGGTACAGCACTCAGATCAAGCGTTTGTTCAGCGATCTTGTCGCTGTTCAGTACACGTACCAGTTTCCAGGATGCCTGTTTCAGTTCAGCATACTTCAGGTTTGATTCCTTGTGTATTTTTTCTGAAGCGCCATAATCAAGATATACTACCAGAACATAGTCTGACAAACCATGGGCTGCAACCTTGACGCCGTAATTCTTGTCATGATACCGGTTTCCGTCAGTAGCAATATCAGTCGTTGTTACGATTTTACCACTATCAAAATACACCCCCAAAAGGGCATCTTCAACAATGCGGCTCATGGAAATCGCTATTTCGGGCGCATTTTTGTTCTGCACAACGGTCACCGTAACCGTTTCCGCCGCAAGCAGCGCATAAAACGAAGTCAGAACCATACCTGCGAGTGCAACAATCCGTGGGTGCATATACTCCTCCCCTTCCGTTAGTATATCGGATTTTTCCGCAAAGATATGAGTGTTTTATTGTGTCCGAAACGGCGGGCAACCTGCTGCTATTTTCTTTTTTTGACGCCTGTGATACTCTTGTGTGCATGAACTATTTTGCCCTTCAGGTAAAAACCTGTGCAGAAAACAAGTTCATCCGCATCGCATCAAGCACCGTCTTCCCCGGAGATCAGGATGCAGTCAGGCTCCTTTTTCCCCGGAAGATGCTGAATATTCGAAAACTCGGCATAACGCATAAAGCGTGTACTCCCATATTCCCCGGGTATCTTTTCCTGGAAACCGCTCTTGATCCAGCAGCCTTCTACTGGAAACTCAGATCGGTTCCCGGTTTTTACCGGTATCTTCCCGATAATCACGCAATAAAACCGATGGAAGGCAGGGATCTGGCCACACTGAAACATTTTGTATCCTTCGGCCCGGTCGCAGAATCTTCCACCGTCACGTTTGATGAAAATGACCGCATCCATGTTGACGCCGGTCCGCTCAAGGGGCTTGAAGGTATGATTGTTAAAGTTGACAAGAGAAAACGGCGTGCGCGGGTTAAACTGGATATGTACAGCGATTCCTTTCTGGTAGACCTTGCATTTACCCTTCTGGAGCATTCCTGATGATCGGAGAACATACCGGAAAAAATGTATACATAATAGGCGCGGGATTTGCGGGATCCATGGTGGCCCGTGAAATCGCGCAAAAAGGCATTTTCGGCACGGTTCGCGCATTCCTCGATGACGACACGGGAAAGATCGGCAGTACGATACAGGGAGTGCCGGTTGTAGGCCCCATCCGTAGTATAGCAAGCCTTATCCGCATTCAACCGAATGATGAAGCCCTTATCGCCATTCCCAGCGCCGGACCTGCCACCATGCGGAATATCTATTCCATACTCAAGGATGCCGGCTTCAGCAAGATAAGCATTCTGCCCGGTATTTCACAGATTCTCGAGGGAGAAGCGCATCTCATTCAGGCACGCCAGATCGACCCGCAGGATCTTCTCGGGAGGGCCCCGGTCGCCATCAATCTCAGGGAAAGCCTGTCATATTTGCGCGGGAAACGGGTACTCATTACCGGTGCCGGAGGTTCTATCGGCAGCGAACTCGCACGTCAGCTTCTTTCCGGCGGCGCGGAACGCCTTTTCCTCTTTGGCCACGGAGAAAACTCAATCTACCAGATAGACCGCGAACTGCGTCTGCTGCAGGAAGGCGGTGTCGGAGAAAAGGCGACCATCGTTCCGGTTATCGGCGACATGCGAAACCGCGACTATATGCACTACATATTGCGCAAACTCCGCTGTGATGTGGTATTCCATACCGCAGCGTACAAACATGTTCCCCTCATGGAAGAAAACCCGGTAGCCGTAATCGAGAACAACGTTTTTGGAACGGCCAACCTGCTATCCGCCTGCCGTGAATCGAACGTAACGCGTTTTGTACTCATATCAACGGATAAAGCCGTTCAGCCGGTATCGGTATACGGAGTATCAAAAATGCTCTGTGAGCACATGGTCATGGAAGCTGCCCGGTCGGCCGGAAAGGACTCATCGGCAGATGATCCCCGGTCTTTCATGTTTGTCCGGTTCGGCAATGTACTCGGGTCACGCGGGTCCATTTTACCCTTGTTCATTAACCAGATACGCAAGGGCGGCCCGGTAACCGTAACCGATCCTGAAATGGTCCGTTACTTCATGACCATTCCCGAGGCCTGCTCCCTGGTACTGAAAACAGGCGGCGTGGGTAAAAACGGAGAATCCTATCTGCTTGACATGGGAGAGCCGGTAAAAATTCTGGAAGTTGCGGAACAGCTGATACGCTTTATGGGATACGAACCGGAAAAGGATATCCCCATTACTTTTATCGGCCGCCGTCGCGGGGAGCGCCTTGATGAGCCGCTCTGGAATCCCGACGAAACACCGACGCCAACCGATTTTCCCCGAATACTCCGGCTGGATAAAAAGAGAACGGAATCTATCCTTGACACCGCCGAAATAATGGCAAGTCTCAAACCGGTGTGTTTTTTGCACCCGGAACACGAAACAGAATACCGCAACAGGGAAACGCTTTTCTCACGCATTTCCGACGCAATACCGACCTTCAGGGATACCCGCCATGTCTGAAAAAAAACCCATGACCGTACCGTTTTTCAAGCCTTCCCTGACCGAGCATGAAGAGCAGGCCGTATTGCGGGTCATGCGTTCCGGCTGGCTCACAACCGGAAGCGAAGCGCAGGCGTTTGAAGAAGAATTTGCCCGGTTTGTATCAAGCCCTCACGCGCTTGCCGTGAACAGCGCTACATCGGGCCTTGTTCTCGCCATGCAGGCCCTCGGAGTCGGTCCGGGAACGCGCATACTTACCACGCCCTATACCTTCGTTTCAACCGCGACGGCGGCTATTCACCTTGGCGCGGAAGTGCTGTACGCCGATATCGAAGAAAACGGTTTCAACATCGATCCGGCACAGGTCGAACAGGCGCTGTCACAACACAAGGACATCCGCGCGGTAGTACCGGTTCATATCGCCGGTCTCCCCTGCGACATGACGCGTATTTGCGATTCGGCGCATAATTCAGGAGCAGCGGTGATTGAAGATGCAGCCCATGCGTTCCCGTCAAAGACAGCCACCGGTTATGCGGGAACCCTTGCCGACGCAGGAGTCTTTTCCTTTTACGCAACAAAAACCATAACCACCGGTGAAGGCGGAATGGTCTGCGTACGGGACGATGATATTGCCCGTCACATTGCCCGCCTCCGTTGCCACGGCATAGACCGCCCGGTTTGGGACCGCTACACTTCGAACAGGGCCGGCTGGCTCTACGACGTAACCGAGGAAGGCTGGAAATGCAACCTTCCCGACATTCTCGCTGCAATTGGACGGGAACAGCTGAAACGGGCACCGTCATTTTTTGAAAAACGGCGCGCCATTGCACAGCGGTACACAAAGGCTTTTGCCCAGTATGATTTTTTAAACGTCCCTCCTGACGGCGACGGTCATGCCTGGCACCTGTATCTGCTGGGAATCGTCCCGGAATGTTTGCAGTGCGACCGGGACAGTTTTGCCTGCGCCCTCCGCGATGCCGGGCTGGGAATATCCATGCATTTCATTCCCCACTTTGAGCTGACCTGGTGCAAAAACCGCTATGGCCTTTCGCGCGCCGGTTTCCCGAATGCGGCACGGCGGTATGACACCACCATCACCCTCCCCCTCTGGCCGGACATGGATGAGCAGATGATAACCCATGTTACTGACACCGTCATCTCGCTCGGGAAAGAGCGTTACCGGAGGCGCGGGTGAGCGGGAAAAACATACCTGGACCGGTTTACTTCAGCGATATTGAATTTCAGGGACAGCTGTATGGCATGCTGGTACGCTCTACCATCCAGCACGGATACCTCGTCGATATACGAACCCCTCCCATGCCCGACGGGTATCACCTGTACACAGCAACCGACATTCCCGGAGAAAACCGTATGACGGTTTCAGGAACAACTGTTCCCGTTTTTACTCCGTATGAAATACAATACTACGGTGAACCGCTCGGAATTCTGGTAGGACCGGATGCGACCAGGGTTCAGGAGCTGGTATCGGAAGTCCTCGTTGAAACGGAACTTCTTGCTCCGGCAGATTTTGCCGACAGTTTTTCGGCTTCACAGGTTGTAGCGAAACGCATCCATTTTTCGGGTGATCCCGATACCGAACTGGATAAATCAAAATCGGTATTCGAAACAACCTGCACCACAACCGCGCAGGATCATTATTACACTGAAACACTCGGCGCCGCCGTCACCTTTACCTCCGGGAAGCTTGATGTGTATTGTGCCACCCAATGGCCCCAGCATGTGCGGAATGCCGTATCAGCAGTGCTTGATCTGGATCCGGCGGAAATCAGGATAAATCCAACGGTTATCGGCGAAGACCTTGACGGTAAAATCT
>CAZQEF010000041.1:0-8346 GCA_964592325.1 uncultured Treponema sp.
AACCGCGACACGAACTTATTTTGTGTATGCGGAACTCATTGATATTGAATCGAACCGAAAGATCTGGATTGGCGAGAACAGCGAAATAAAGAAGCTTATCAAGCGTCCGTCGGCACGGATGTAGTTCTCGTCTATGAGAAATGAAAATTCGGGCCGGGAACTGCACAGTTTCCGGCTCCTGTTGTGTCTCGGTGTTTCAATACTGCTTGTCTCATGCACATCGGTTTCCCATTATGAAGACATCGACAGGGAAGTCGCAGCCGGACAATATGCCCAGTCATTGACGCTTATCGAGGAAAGCCGGGACAAGGAATACCGTGACCGGGATCTCATCGTTTACTATCTTGATGCCGGCCTTCTTGCCCATTTTGCCGGAGAGTATGAGAAATCATCCCAGTACCTTCAAACAGCGGAACGCTCGATAGAGAATGCGTTTACAAAAAGCATTTCCCTTGAGGCGTCCACCTTCCTCGTAAATGACAGCATGCGGGAATATCCCGGTGAAGATTATGAGGATATTTACCTCAATGCCATAAACGCGCTCAATTATTATCACCAGGGGAACATAGACGGAGCGCTTGTTGAAGTACGCCGAATCGACAACAAACTCAGATATCTTTCTACCAAGTATGGTGCGGTGCTCACCAAGGCACAGGAAGATCTGCTTCATACTGATGAGGGCATACCGTATGACGAAGAGGCGACTCAGGTCAAATTTTCCAATTCCGCTCTTGCCCGGTACCTCGGGATGCTTTTTTACCGGGCAGACGGAAACAGGGACAGTGCACGGATTGACCGTGACAAGATACGTCTGGCATTCGCGAATCAGCCGGATATGTACGGTTTCCCGCTACCGCAGTCCATTTCCGGGGAGCTGGAGATACCGCGGGGCAAAGCCCGCCTCAATATTATCAGTTTTAACGGTCCTTCCCCGGTCAAAACCGAGACAGTAACGCGAATCCCGGTATCCGGTAAGCAATGGGTAAAAATCGCCCTTCCCGAATTCAGGGAACGGCCGTCACGTATCGCCAGAACGGTAGTTTCTATAGGAGACGGGGTTTCTTTTGAGCTTGAACTCATTGAAAACATGAGTACGGTTGCACGGGAGACCTTCAGACAACGGGCCGCAATCATATATATGAAGTCGATATTGCGATCCATCGCAAAAACGACGTCTTCTGCGGTTCTGGAAGAGGGGTCCCGCCAGGTAGATGACAGTTCGGCAGCGCTTATTCTCGGGTTGCTCAGTCTGGGAACCCAGGTGTATGCCGAGGCGAGTGAACAGGCCGATCTCCGTATGTCCCGGTATTTCCCGGCGCAGGCGCTGGTGGGTGGTGTAACGCTTGATCCCGGAAACTACACTGTTACGGTGTCCTGGTATGACACCGGGAATACCCTCATGCAGCAGCGTGTTTTCGAGAATATTACGGTTACCGCCGGTCAGCTGAATCTTTTGGAGGCAGTATGCATTCAATAGTTGCCATAATTCTCGCGCTTGCGACACTTGCCGGATGCGCGAGTACCGGTTCTGCCGTAAATACAGCTGCTGACGAAGACAGCCTGCGGCCTCTCTGGGTCGATAATCCCCGCAATGTTTTCCCCGAGGCACGGTATTTATCGGCGACGGGATACGGGATTGACAGACAGACGGCAGAAGAACAGGCGCTTGGAAAGCTGGTCGCCATTTTCGGTCAAACAGTGTCAGGAGAAACGGTGGTTTCCTCGCGGTATACTGAGGCCGTGCGTGAAGGGAAAATACTCGTGGAAGAAGGCGCCGCAGTACAACAGGCGGTAACAAGCTCCTGGGAGCAGAAGACGATTATCGGCGCGGAAATAAAGGATGCCTGGTTTGATGGAAACCGGACAACGTACGCGGTCGCGGTCATGGACAAATCCAGGGCCATGGTTCAGTACAGCGAATTGATCGAATCAAATGAGGCAGCCATACGGAAACTGATTCAGGAAAATCCCGCCTATACGCTTGAATCGTATGCGCGGTGCAATCTGGCTGTTTCCATTGCCGAAGCCAACGCCGGCTTTCTTTCGATTCTTTCCGTGCTGAGTCCCGGAGCGGCAGCCGCGAGAAGAAACGATCTGAGTTCCCCCGAGGATCTCCGTCTTGAATGTCGCAGAATTGCCGAGCATATACCCATATCGATACAAGTCGAAAATGATCGTGATGACCGGATCCGCGCCGCGTTTGCATCGGTTGTGGCGAACGAAGGTTTCAAGGTTGCAGAATCTGATGCACGTTACTCCATCCGGGCAGTAGTCCGTTTTGCGGAAGCCGATTTGCCCCGAAACCCCAACAAATTTGTCCGTTATCATATTGATGCGTCCCTGTCCGATGCCGGTAAAGAGACCTCGGTAATGCCGTATAATATCAGCGGCAGGGAAGGACACGCAACGGTTGAGGAAGCAGAACAGCGGGCCGTCCGTGCGGCAGAAAGAAAGATCCGGGCCGATTTTTCACAGCTGTTTGGAGACTTTCTTTCCCGTTAACGGATTTTGAACAGAAGCCCGAGCACGGCGAGGGTAATAAGAACCTGCATGATCATGAATTTGAGAAGAACCTGGGTGGGAGACCATAACCGGTTCTTGCGCATGTGGTCATGCAGGGGAAATCTGATTGAATGAAGAATCCTGATATTGAAAAATCTCAGAAGGGCTACTTTCATGAGACCGGTCCCGCCGTTTATGAGGATCATGGCGCTGGTCATGAGCAGCAGGAACGGGTTCCCCGACAGAATGACGCACACGCCGATAAAAAATCCCAGGGCGCGTGATCCTGCATCACCCATGAGTACTTTGCTCGGGAATGCATTGTGCCAGAGATAGCCCATAAGAACGCCGGACAGGCCAAAGATTTGCACCGCCCAGCGCGCGCCGTCTTCCATGTGCGGCACGAGCAGGTATTCGGCAATCTTGGTGTGTCCCAGAACAAAGTAAAAAATGATTCCGAGCGAGATAAGGGCCAGAAGAACCAGCGTTCCTGAAAGGCCGTCGACGCCATCGGTACAGTTTGTGGTGTTTATTGAAACCCAAAGGACAATTGTTGAAACCAGAATGAATACAACGGGATGAACTGCAACTTCACTGGTAATGAAGGGAAGCCAGAAATGGACATTCCCGCCGAAATGGCAATAGAGCAGGGCAACCGAAGCTCCGACTGAAAGCGCGAGATCAATCGCGCCTTTCCGGTATTCGCCCCAGCTGTGATGCGCGCGGTCATCCATGTATCCGGTAAACATGACCAGCCAGGTTAACAGGAGTACTACAACCTGTGAAATGTTAACCGGGGAGACAAGAAAGGAAAGAATAAGAAAAATTGAAATAAATACAATGCCCGATCCGGTAGGTTTGCCAAGAGCGGTTTCCGCGTGAATCGCGAATTCCCTTCCGCGGTCTTTAGGCAGATAGCGGTAAAAACGGGGAAGAAAAATAACGGTGAGAATGAAACCGGCATAGAGTGATACGATTATGAGGATAAGGTATGACTGTAAAAGGCGGAACGGTCCGAACAAACCCTGCAATAATGACGCCAAATGGAAGAGCATTGTTCATTGTAGTCCCTAAACCGGCATTTGCACAATCCCCTGTATCCCGTATTATATCCCCTGAAAAGTAAGCCAACGCGCGAGAAATGAAGCGGCCGGGCGAATCCAGGACGGACCCGTATCTGCGAGTTCTTCAAGTGCGTATCCAGCTTTCATGAATACTGTTGTAATGCCGGCAAAACTGCCGGAGAGTATGGCAATTCCGAAGAAAACGAGAAGCAGACCGGATACGGTTCGTACTGCTGTTGCATGACGTTTGAACCACTCCAGTACCGGCTTTGCCCGGTCAAAGAAAATACCGGCAAGGATGAACGGTATTCCAAGTCCGAGGGAATAAGCCGAAAGAAGAAATGCCGCGTGCAGCACATTTCCTGATTGTCCTGCATAAAGGAGAATGGTTGAAAGAATCGGTCCGATGCAGGGTGTCCAGCCCGCCGCGAATGCCATGCCGAATAACGGGGCACGTATCCATCCGAGAGTATCCATTTTCCCCGCGGTATCAATACGGAATTCGCGGGCGAGAAAGGGGATCAGATTGAAGAGAAGGTTTATGCCCAGAAGAATAACGAGAATTCCGGATATCCGGGTTATGATAAGCGATGCGGAACTTCCCAGGAAACGCATTCCTCCTCCGAACAGCAGGGCCAGCAGGACGAATACCAGGGAAAAGCCTCCGGTGAAAAGGATCGTGCGCACAAAAAGGTGCGCGCGGTTTTTCGTATTGTCCCTGCCGGCAATAACGGATTCACCCGAAATGAATGACAGGTAGACCGGTATGAGGGGCAGTACGCAGGGGCTGAGAAAGGTAAGGAATCCCGCCGCAAGGGAAAGGGCCGCAGAGGGTAATTGGCCCATCATTTCGAGAGCTCCTGGAGGATACGCACAATCTTTTCGTTGTCGAATTCATAGGCGCCGACAACACCCGCGATGATCATGCCGGAGTCATCAAGCAGGTAGGTGGTCGGGATTCCCTGGTTTGCGAATACCGCACCAACAGCGCCGCGCTCATCGAGATATATCGGGAAGGTGTACCCTGACGAATCCATGAATTTCTGTACGGTCTGGTTTTTTTCGGCAACATTGACGGCAACGATACGGAAATTAAACCCTTTCATGCTTTCCTGGAGGCGTTCAATAGCCGGCATTTCTTTCCGGCATGGAGGACACCAGGTCGCCCAGAAATTAAGCAGGGTCACTGTTCCCGCAAAATCACCCGACGATATACTGTCTCCGTTGAGTCCTTTCAGGACGAATGAGGGAAGTTTTACCGGTTCCGGGAAGACGTGGAAGCCGAGTTCTTCAAGTTCCCGGGTGTACCCGTTTGCATCCGTCTTGATCGAAGTCCGTCCTGATGGTTCACCGGCTTCAACCCGTGACAATGTACAGGCAGCAAAAAGAAAAACAATAAGGGATACCGCGCTGAATAGTTTGAATTTCATGGGAACCTCCATGAGTCAAGTATATTCAGAAATACGGTACCCTTCTGTGACTAACTCACTTTTTCTCAGTGTTTGAAGTGCCGGGTGCCGGTAAAGACCATGGCAATGCCGAGTTCGTTCGCCTTGTCGATCGACTCCTGGTCGCGGATTGATCCGCCGGGTTGCACAATTGCGGTAATGCCGAATCTGGCCGCAGTTTCCACCACATCCGCGAAGGGGAAGAACGCGTCCGATACGAGCACGGGCGCCGGTGTTTTGGTTATTCCGCCGGCAAGATCAGGAGTTCCCTGGTCGGTGAGGGCTTTGGCCCGCTCAAGCGACTGGGCGGTGGGCCATATCCGGTTGACCTGACCCCCGGCGATACCGAGCGCGATACGGTCTTTTACTATTACGATGGCGTTGCTCTTTACGAAGAGGGCCATGGTCATGCCGAATGCCATTTCCGCCGCCTGTTCCGTGGTCGGTTTCTTCTCGGTAACAACTTTCCATTCCGAAAAGAGCTGATTGTCGCGTTCCTGTACGAGAATGCCGCCGTCCACACTCAGGGATTCGGTGAAGCTGTTCGGTTTGACGTCTGCTTTAATGAGGCGCAGGTTTTTTTTCTGCGCGAACACATCGAGAGCTTCCTGGTCAAAATCCGGGGCTACCACGACCTCGAGGAAGGTCTTGATCATTTCCTCGGCGGCGGCGCGATCGATTTTTTTGTTGCAGCCGACAATACCGCCGAATATGGATACGGGATCAACCAGATGAGCCCGGCGGTACGCGTCAAGGACGGTTTTCCCGAGGGCGGCGCCGCAGGGCGTATTATGCTTGAGTGCCACGCAGATAACCGGCGCGGTTTGCCGGGATTTATCCAGTTCGGCTTTCCCGGGAAATTCTGCCGGCAGCGCCTGCATAAACTCGTCGTAGGCGCATGCGGCTTTCCAGGCGATATCGAGGTCGCGCATGTTGTTGTAGGAGAGTTCCTTTCCCTGGAGCTGCTTCATGCCGCCGAATGCGCCGGTTGCGTCACCGGTCAGATAGAGCGCCGCCTGCTGGTGGCCGTTTTCGCCGTAGCGGAGCGATTGGGAAAGAGTATAGGGAACCGTGTAGTATTGCGGCCAGCGGGGCGACTTCTCCGAAACCGGTTTGCCGGCTTCTCCAAGCATGAACCGTGACACTGCCGCGTCGTAGGCGCTTGTCAGGTTGAAAACCTTGCCGGCAAGACGGCGTTTGAGGCCAAGGGGTACTGCGGAAACGTCCTGTCCTGCTTTGTCGAGGGCTTCCATGACTTCCGCGTAATCGCCTGCTTCGGTAAGTACCATCACATCCTGGTGATTTTTGGCTGCCGAGCGGAGCATGGTGGGGCCGCCGATATCAATGAATTCGACAGTCTCGTCAAAGGAGAGCCCGGCCTGGACTTTCTCGAAAAACGGATAGAGATTCACGCAGACAAGATCGATGGGATCTACCGCGAGCGATTCCATGGTCTTCATGTGGTCGGTGTTTGACCGGATGGCAAGAAGCCCCGCATGGATCTTCGGGTGAAGCGTTTTTACCCGTCCGTCGAGACATTCGGGAAAACCGGTTACAGACGTTACGTCGGTTACATCGATGCCGCCATCCGCCAGATGCTTCTTGGTTCCTCCGGTAGAAAGGATTTCCCATCCCTTGCCTGCAAGATACCGTGCCAGGTCAAGCACTCCGTCCTTGTAAAATACGCTGATCAGTGCGCGTTTTTTCATATATTCCCCCTGAAAATTGTTTTCAACAATTATGGCAGCAGTTCAGGAGCGCACCCGCCGTGCGAGTTCAATTGCTCCTTCAACGATTGCTGTATGTTCTTCTCCATGAATGCGCTGTGCCAGATCCTCAGCGCTGTCTCCCGGCAATACCGGTACTTTCCGCTGGATGAGCACTTCGCCGGTATCGCATCCTGCATCCACGAGGTGGATCGAACAGCCGGATTCAGTTTCCCCTGCCGCGAGGACAGCTTCGTGTACATGATGTCCCCACATCCCCGGTCCGCCGAATTTGGGCAGGAGCGCCGGGTGGAGGTTGATCATTTTCCCGGAATACGCGGTGATGATTTCGCCGCTCATGATGGTCAGGAAGCCGGCGAGTACCAGTGCTTCTGCGTTATACTCCCTGCAGAGGGCAAGCGCCCGGTCGGAAACGATCTTCCTTGCTTCGGGACGGGGAACGCCACGGGGAGGAAGGACGAGTTCGGCGGGTATGCCGTGCTTCTCCGCCCGTTTCTGTCCGCCGGTATTCCCCCGGTCCGCGATTACACAGACAATGCGGTACGGAATGGAAGGGTCCGCTTCCACGGCGTCAATGAGCGCCTGAAGATTCGTGCCGCCTCCCGAGACAAAGACCGCGAGCCGAACCTTTCCGGCTGCAGACTCAGCGGAAGATAACATCGTCGGTTCCTGTTTCCACTCGTCCTATCTCATACGCAGGGAAGCCGGCTTTCTCGAAGTGCCGGATGGTGTTCTGTGCGTCTTGCGGTGCAAGAGCAAGGATGAATCCGATTCCCATGTTGTAGGTATGGAACATGCGGTCGGGATTTGCTCCCCGGCGGACCAGCTCATCAAAAATGGGCGGGATGGGCCAGCTTCCTTTTTTGATGACGGAGACAAGATGTTCTGCGGTCTCTCCGCCGTGAACGCCGCCAGTTGGATACATGCGGGGAATATTTTCAAAGAATCCGCCGCCGGTTATGTGAACCATCCCGTGTATGGCGGTGTTTTCCAGAAGGGCGAGGACCGGTTTTACATAAATTTTCGTGGGCTCAAGCAGAACTTCCCCAATCGGCTTGCCGTTGAAGTCTTCGGTAAAATCGGTAACGAGTTTGCGTACGAGCGAAAATCCGTTCGAGTGCACCCCGCTTGATGCAAGCCCGACGAGGACGTCGCCTTCGCGTATGGCAGATCCGTCGATTATTTCGGACTTCTCGGCGATTCCCGTGGCAAATCCGGCGATATCATATTTCCCGGCGTCATAAAAGCCCGGCATTTCGGCGGTTTCACCCCCGAGCAGGGCGGCTCCGCTCTGTACGCAGCCTTCCGCGACACCCTTTACGAGGTCGGAAGCAACTGACGCGTCGAGTTTGCCGCACGCGATATAATCGAGAAAGTACAGCGGTTTTGCGCCATGGCAGAGTATATCGTTTACGCACATGGCAACACAGTCAATGCCGACGGTGTCGTATTTTTTCAGGGCAAAGGCGATATCCAGTTTCGTGCCGACCCCGTCGGTGCCCGAAACGATGACCGGTTCCCGGTATCCTGCCGGGATCTGGAACATTCCGGCAAAACTGCCGAGTCCGTTCAGAACTCCGGGAACCATGGTTCGTTTCGCGTGTT
>CAZQEF010000042.1:0-7433 GCA_964592325.1 uncultured Treponema sp.
GTTTGGCGATGTGCTGGTCGAGGGTGCGCGTCGTGCCGCCGTAGGAGACGCCCCAGAAACGTTCGAGGAGCGAGTCGCGCGAATGGACAGTCTCCGGGTTTTCGTAAAACCACCGGAGCAGGCCGAGCTCGCGCGCGCCGAGTTCGTGGACTCTGACGCCGCCGTCCCGGCTCACCGTTACGGTATACCGCGCGGGATCGACAAGGCAGTCGCCGAACGAGAAGGGTTCGGGAGATATGGCCGGACCATGCGCTGAGGCGACGGGTTCCGATCGCCTCAGGGCTGCCTTGATCCGCGCGACGAGTTCGCGGACGCCGAAGGGTTTTACCACGTAGTCGTCGGCCCCGAGTTCGAGTCCGAGCACCTTGTCGATCTCTTCCTCACGCGCGCTCAGGAACACAACTGGTATCGCGGTGTCCCGTTTTCGTATCTCGCGGCAGACGTCGTAGCCGCTCAGACGCGGCATCATGATGTCGAGGAGGGCAAGGTCGATGCCGCCCGCTTTCCAGGCTTCCACCGCCGCCTCGCCGTCCGCGACCGCTGTCACGGCGTAGCCTTCGGACTCGAGAAGGTCGACGAGTCCTTCACGGATCGCGATCTCGTCCTCGGCTATCAGTATGCGTTTCATGATGATTCTCCTTTGTCCGCGCTTGCCGGCAAGCTCAGGGTAAACACGCTGCCCCCCTGCCCGTCGACCCGCTCGCGCGGCTCATAAGCCACGTCGCCGCCCATGGCGCGCGCGAGGGAGCGGGCGATCGAAAGTCCGAGACCGGTGCCGCCGCGCTCCGAGGTGAGGCTCGAATCGACGCGGTGGAATTCCCGGAAAATCCTGGACCGGTGGGCGCGCGGAACGCCGATTCCCCGGTCGGCAACCGAAACGAGGCATCGCGCCCCGTCCTGTCCTGTCGAAACGCGCATGTCGATCTCGCGCCGTTCGGCTGAATATTTTTCCGCGTTTGAAAGAAGGTTGAGCAGAATCCGTATCACCGCTTCGCGGTCGGCGAAGGTCCCGACACTGCCTTCGGGCGCGCTGAAGGCGACGGTGAAGCCTTCCGCCCTGAGCCGGTCGGCGAGCCCGTCAAAGGCCTCGTGCGCAACGGCGGAAAGGTCCATCGGGGCCGGGTTCAATTGCCGGTTGCCCCGTTCGAGCTTCGCGACGTCGAGGACGTCGTTGATGAGCCGGGTAAGCCGTTCGCTTTCGCTCACGATGCGGGAGAGGTATTTACCGCGCTTGCCGGGGTCATCGTCCGCCCCTTCGGCGAGCATTTCGGAGTACATCCGGATCGAGGTGAGCGGAGTCTTGAGCTCGTGCGACACGGTCGTCACGAAGCCCGTTCGCCGTTTTGCCTCGAGCAGCTGATTGGCCGAGTACCGCCAGAGGACCACCGCCCCGAGCGAAACCGACAGGGCAAGCGCGAGGACCAGAGCCGAAAGGGCGTACCGCGACGCGCGCACGCGGCTCTCGAAGGCGGAGGCATCCGAAAGAATGACGGCCGTTTCCCAGTACGGGAGGTATTCACTGATTTCGCCCGAGACGAGAGGCGTGCGCCAGGCTTCGGGTTCAACGCCCGCGACGGGAACGACGGGCGTACCCGTCTGATCCAGCACGGCGAGACTCCGCACCCCGTCCGAAGGATTACCGGATCGCGCGGCGACGGCGCCCCGGACCGCTTCCATGTCCAGCTCGCATCCGACGATCCAGTCCCCGCGCCGCTCCCAATAGATGAGCACGAAGGAGTTGTCGAAAATGCGCGGAACGAGGCCCCGCTCCGCTCCGGCGACGATGTCCCTGAAGTACCGGCTCGACTCGATGATAACCGAGCGCGGCGGGGCGGACTCGCGGGTGTTGGAAGCGTCGATCCGCGGATTGACGTTCCGCTTGAGCGTCTCCTTTCCTTCACCGGCGGCGAGGTCGTATACCTGCCGCTGGACTTCCACATCCGACTCGAAGAGACTCTGCGCAACTTTGGACTGAACGGTTCGATCTTCTCTGCGTACCGCGGCGGATTTCGCCGCGGAGGGAGCCGGTACTGATCTCGCCGCCGGAGCCGATTTTTTCGTGGTGGGAGCTGATTTCGGCGTATCGGTAGCTGATCTCCCCGCAGAGGGTGTTGTGCTCCCCGCAGGGGTCCCGGCCGGCGCAGCGGGTTCAGCTGCAAGCTCGGGGAGCTCGGCCTCCGCGAAAGCTGGCGCGCTCCTTAACGGAGCCGGCGCAGTGTCTTCCGCTGCCGGCGCGGACTCGGCCACGGCTGATTTCGGCACGGGGGCATCAGCTGCCGGCACGGGGGTCCCGGTCACCACGGGGGCTTCAGCTGCAGGTCCGGTCGGTGCTGCCGACGCGGGCTCGGCCAGTTCGTCGGGTTCGGCCAGCGCGGGGGCATCAGCTGCCGGCACGGGGGTCCCGGTCGCCACGGCATCTTCAGCTGCCAGTTCAGCCGGAACGGGCTCTACAGGGGCCGCACTCACAGCGGGCGCATCGGCCTGCGTAGCTGCCGCCTGGCGGCCAACGATCGAGGATTCATACTCCTCGGCGATATTGCGGTAGACCGGAATTGGTTCCTGATTTCCGAAAACATTGAGGTAGCGCCAGTAAAAGCGGCGCGTTTCGTCGTCGGACTGCCCGGCCTTCGCCGCTTCGGGATAGACAATCGAACCCGCGGAATCAAGAAGGAAGGGGATGCCGACGAGGGGTTCGCGTTCCTTCCAGTCGGCGAGCTCGGCCGCGCGGGGGCGCCGGTCGGAGTTTCTGCCGGGAGCGCTTTCGCCGAGATAGGCGGGAAGGTCGTCGAACCAGGCGCGGATGCGCCCGTTCGTCTGGCCAACCTCGAGAAGCAGGGATTCGCGAAGGCGGGCGCGCATGGCGCTTTCCTGCTGGTCAACGCCCCGGACGGCGAGCCAGGTGAGGGCCGCGAGCGGGACGATGAGGAGCGGCATGGCGAGGACAAGCGCGATGCGTGCGCCGGGGCCTTTCATGCCGTTCATTGTAGCAGGTTTACTCTTCCACAACAAATCCTTTATCCTTTGCGAGCGCCGAAAGCGGGGCGAGAATTGCCGTATCGAGCGCCTCATCCGCCGGTGCCGATGCGGCGTTTTCCTCGAGATACGCCTCGCGTTCAGCCGAAAGGGCCGCTATCTCTGCCTGAATTTTTTTGCGTTCGGCCAGCTTGCCGTCGACAAAAGACTGCCTGGCGGCAGGCGGCAGCGCGCGAACGGCGGCCGGCAGGTCATCATCCTTAACCTCGCTGAGCGCGACGGCGCCGGTTGAGGTCGCGTCCACCAGATCCCAGTGTGAATTGGAGTAACTCGACGACGATTTGACCTTGGCCCTCTCGTAGAACCCTGATTTGTTGAGGTCCTCGGCCATGGAGTCCTGTTCGCTCTGCATCTCCTTGCGCACCTCTCCCTCGTCGCCATAGGCGAGGTAGGTGTCGTTCAGACGGGAATTGAGCTCGCTCAACCGGTCGTCCTGCGGACACGGAACATAGTGGTACTGAAAGTCGCCCTCGATGGTCATATACTCGCCGCCCGTAATCCGTGCCCCGTCGGCCCAGCCGGTCCGAATGCCTTCCTCGCGGTCACCGCAGTGGATGGTATTTACGACGACGCCCATCCGTGCGGCTTTCTTCCCCGCGGAACGATAGTCGACAAGTCCCTGCGTAAACGGCTCGTTTCCAGCGATATACACGATCCTCAGATCGGATCTACGGTCGGACCAGTCGAGCTCATTAAGACTTTTCTTTATCACGGTTCCGCAGTACTCGCTTCCGCCATATGTATCGAGATCGAAGAGGCAGGCGGAAAGACAATCCAGGTCGTTCGTAAAGGGTACAACCTGCCGCACATACCCCGAGATAACCGAGTTGTCGTCGTTCCCGTATTCATAGAGGGCAACTTCGAGCCGGGCCCGTTCCCCTCCCCTCGTCATCCTGCCCGACTCCGACACGATCTTCCAGAGCTGGCTCTTTGCCTGATTGATAAGTCCGTCCATGCTGTTTGAGGTATCGAGCAGGAGCGCAATCTGAATCAACGGCCGGTTATCCACCGGGCGCGCGAACGAAACTTCCCCCGCAAACGCGGCAAAACACAACGCGGCCGCGACTATCCGTACCATACCAGTCATCTTCATACAGAACCTCCTGAGTTCCTTGATAAGCCAAGCATACTTCGCGTCCGGATCCGGGTTGTCACCGGTTTGTCAAAAGATGTAAAAGAATTGTAAAAGGCTGTATCCCCTTGTCTGATCTTTTCTCTCCTGATATAGTGCTGATCGTGAACACGCATATTTCAAGCAATGCTTATTATTACTACTGGTACTCGCTGCCGCTCCTGTGTGGAGACGATCGGGGCTAGTGGTTTTTTATACCGCGCAAAGCCCGCGGCCGATTCCCGGGAGGGGATCTGCCGCGGGCTTTTTGTTTGTCTGGAGCCGTGCTGCAGTTCCTTCCTGTGTTTCCTCCGCGCCTTGTGCGTGCAATCACCGCAGGAGGTTGAACAATGGACATTAAAAGGGAAGCCGCGCGTCAGCTTGCAATTCTGGAACAGGGCTGCGAGGAGCTCTTGCCCCGGGAACTGATGCTGACCAAGCTGGAACGAAGTCTGGAAACGGGAAAGCCGCTCAGGGTAAAGATGGGGATAGACCCGACTGCCCGGGATATCCATATCGGACACATGGTTCCCTACGGAAAGCTTCGTCAGTTTCAGGATCTGGGACATCATGCGGTCCTCATTATCGGCGACTACACCGCGTCTATCGGCGATCCGTCCGGGCGGAACGCGGAACGTCCGCCGCTGTCCCGCTCACAAATTACACAGAATGCCGAAGCCTATGCCGATCAGATTTTCCGTATTGTTGACCGCAGCCGCGCGGAGCTGCGCTGGCAGAGTGAATGGTTTACGTCATTATCACTTGCCCAAATTCTGCAGCTGGCAGGATCTTTCTCCCTTGCCCAGCTTCTCGCCCACGAAACCTTCCGCAAGCGTTATGAAGAGGGTGTCAGGGTAGGCCTGCATGAACTTTTTTATCCCATCCTGCAAGCCTACGATTCTGTCGTAGTACAGGCGGATGTTGAATTGGGCGGAAGCGATCAGAAATTCAATATTCTGGCAGGACGGGATCTGCAGAAAGATCTGAACCAGGAAGCCCAGTGCCTGCTTGTCATGCCGCTGCTTCCCGGACTCGACGGCCGTAAAATGTCCAAGTCGTTCGGCAACGATGTACCGGTGGACTGTCCGCCCCTGGAGCAATTTACCCGAATAATGGCAATTGCCGATGAACACATGGCACGGTATCGTCTGCTTGTTCTGGGAGACAGCGAAGAAGCATGCGCCAGCGGTGAGCGGCGCATGGCCGATGGTGAAAATCCCATCAACCTGAAAAAAGAACTGGCCTCGCGTATTGTGGATCGTCTGAATGGAACGGGAAGCGGCGCCGCGGCGCAGCTCGAATGGGAACGGCAGTATTCAAAAAAGAAGGCACCATCGGATTTGATCGTCTTTATTCTGAAAGAGCCGATGCCCCTTTCGTGCATACTCCGCGAAAGCGCTCTGTGCGCTTCGGCAAGTGAGGGGCGCCGTCTGATCGCTCAGGGAGCAGTGTACCTGAACGATACACGGGTCGACGGAACCGATTCTGAGCTGAGCCCGGCAGAGCTCGCGGAAACAGGAGTACATATCCGCATAGGCCGTCGCCGTCATCTTCAGATTCGCAGGCAGAGCGGAGAATAGTTCGCCCGCTGGTAAGCGTACACTGTACCGGTAAGCAAAATTACCTTGTTTACCACCAGAAAGTACAGTGTAATGATACTTGCTGGAGGTAAAATGCTGCACAGCCACCAGATGATCATGGAAAAACTCGCCACATACGGCTCGCCCAAAGCAAAGTTGACCCGCATGGTTTCTCGCGGTGATATGATCCGGATACGGCGTGGATTGTACATTGATGATCCGGCGATGCCGCGCATGGCCCTTGCCCCGGTCATCTACGGTCCGTCGTATGTTTCTTTTCACACTGCTCTTGCCTGGCATGGACTTATACCGGAACGCGTGGAAGTTATCGACTCGGCAAGCTTTGGAAAGAACCGCGACAAGCGATTCCAAACTCCGCTCGGCGAGTACCGATACCGCTATCTGCCCGTCGCTGCCTATCCCCATGGTCTTCTACTTGAAGAGACAGATAGATACCGGTTTCTCATCGCGTCGAAGGAAAAGGCCTTGTGCGACGCTATTTACAAGGCAGGCGTACTTCACCGACAGGAAGATGTCGGAGAGCTCCTTACGGAGAACTGGAGGATAACCGTTGCCCGCTTTATGAGCGACCTGCTTTCGGACGAGTCCCTCTGGAATAAATGGCGCTTCAAAACGCCGGTAGTCTATAACAAGGAGTGACGGCGACCGGCGACAGTTGCCCTACCGCTTCTGTTTCAGCAGCCAGGCATAGAACGCCGGATCGCTATAGGTGGTTGTCCACACATCATGGTCATGACCGGCAAGCAGGGAAAAACTTACGTTTCCGCCTGCAGCCTTGAGATCCCGGTAATTTTCTTCCGCGCCGCCCGGGGGAATCAGGGCGTCGTCGGCTCCATGGATTATCCTGACGGGCAGATCCCGTAAAACCGACAACGGTTGTTCAACAAGCGGAAAGATTGTATGACCCGATCCGAACTGGCTCTTGCGGTGGAGCGGAGCGGCCAAAACAGCAAGCGCGGCAAGTTGATCCGGATGGTTCAGGGCGAACCGCCAGACAGCCTCCCCTCCCATGCTCAAGCCGGTCAGGTAGATTCTTGATTCATCCACATTGTATTCCGAAATCATCATGGACAAAAAATCTTCCATATATTCGAGCGAGAAATACCGGCTGCCGCTTTCCCTCAGCAGGGGGGCGGCGATAATCATGGGGAGATCTTCTTGCTCACGGATATACATGAACGGGCTTGCCTTGGCCAGGACATCGATATTCTCGCCGCGGTCGCCCATACCGTGGAAAAAGACTAGCAGGGGGTACTTCTTTTGCGAGTCGTAATTTTTGGGAAGGTAATACATGTAGCCTTTCCCGCAGGCCGCAAGCGATTCCCGCTCATACTCTTTCGTATAAATCGATTTTCCGTTCAGATACGCGGCATAGTCCTGGTAGATGATGAATTTATCCGCCCGGCTGAGGGTAAACGTGAGTTTTTCCCCGCCCTGCACCCAGCGCCGTATAGGTTCGCCGTCATCGCGTGTTATTTCACCGGTTATTCGGTCAGTGGCCGCGTCATGAGTCAGGCGTATGGTACAGGGGGTATACTGGCCCGGATACCGGATTGCCGCCGCCTCAAAAGTGTACGGATCACGGGTTGTCACGCGGGCCTGAATCTTCATGTATTCGGCAGGTTGCTGAAGATTGGTCGTTTGCCACAGTACAAACGTGATAGCCTCCGGGGTAATCTTTTGAACGA
>CAZQEF010000042.1:7443-8325 GCA_964592325.1 uncultured Treponema sp.
ACCATCTTGAGATCATTTTTCACCGGAGGAGAAAGATCATATCCCTCCCAACGCCCGGCCAGGCGGGCAAGTTTATCCAGCACTTTCTTCGCGACAGATGCTTGCCGGATATTACCCAGAACCAGATACCCGTTATCGCTTCCCGCGACCGGAGCATGGAGTTCCGCAAATGAAGGCAACGGAATCACTTCAAGAGAACTGACATCCGTATCCGCCGACCCTCCCGCGGTATAAAGAAGCAGAGCGAGAAGACACGCAGGAATCATCAATCCATAAAACCGTTTCGTGTTCATGTATATAAGTATAACATGGGGTTCATGGATTTTCTCTTGACAGTTCTCATACTATTCGATTATTATCGAACTATGGAACCGGATAAAGCGGCGAAAATTTTCAAGTCTCTGGGATGCTCACAACGGATACGTATAATCCGGATGCTTCGGGAGTGGGAAGGTTTTGACGACTGTTGCGACGGTGTACTCAAGGCCTTTACCCGCATGTCGGAAGAAATCCAGGTTTCCCGCTCCACGCTGTCCCATCATTTCAAGGAGCTTGAAAACGCGGGACTCATCATCTGTGAACGACAGGGTCAGGCTACGCAGTGCAAGGTCAACGAGGAATTGCTCGCTGAATTGAAGGATTTTTTCTGATCCCTTTTTTGGCTTTTATTGTTCGACTGTTCTACATACATAAAACACAACGGGAGGCAGTATATGGCGGAGCGACTTGAACACGCTCTTGATTTTCATTGGGGTCTGGAACGGGAAACACACCGTATCCTGAAGGACGGAAGTCTCTCTCCGTTTCTGCACCCTGATGCGCTGAAAGCCCCCTCCTTCACAAAGGATTTCGCGGAGAGCCAGCTTGAGTTTGTTACCGCCC
>CAZQEF010000043.1:0-8324 GCA_964592325.1 uncultured Treponema sp.
ATTCATTGCGGCCCTCCTCTTCGGAGTTTTGTTCTTCTTCTATTGTACGAAGAACATCTTCGGTTGTAATCCGTTCGCGTTCGGCAGTATCAAGAGCAGACATGGCCGCATCCCGTTTTTCTTTTGCTTTGTTGTACGCGTCGGTAAAAAGCTCCGTGGCACTGTTATACGCAGTTACAGCAGCTTCTGTTGCTTCCGCTGCCTCGGATTCCTTTGCTTCCTCGAATACTGTATCAGCTCCAGCAAACATTTCGGCAACGGCAACGTTTGCCTTCATTTCCAGTGCACGAGTCCGCGCTTCCTCGGCTGTTGTTCGCGCACCAGCAATATCTCCCGGAAGGTCAGGAGCGTCTGCAGGCGTACTGGCACAGGACACCGCGAGAAGAAGGGCGCATCCTGATAACAGTGCAAAAAGAACGTTCTTTTTCATGGTTTTCTCCTTGTTTAAAACAATTACCTAGAGTGTACATCATTTTTTCCGGGATATGAAGAAGAAAATATACAAGAGTAGAAAAGTCGTATTTTTCGGAAGAAATATCTCCAATATTGTGGCATACTTGCGGAATATGAGGAGAATGATAGAACAACTTGCGCAGAAATGGTTTCCTGGAAACCATTTTCAGGAGAACGATGGATATTCTCTTTCCATGTTCGTTGTTTCCAGAAAAAAGCGGAGAATAACCAGCCGTGTAACCGCTTGCATGAGAGTTCTCGTCTGTCTTCATGGAAACGAAATAAACTTTCCGTCCATGGTGCAGGAAGTACTGAAGAACCCGGAGCTTGTCCGTGAACGGGTTCGCCGTATCGACTGCTCCTGGATTGTATTATCAGATCATGGAGGAATTTATCTTCATGAAGCACTGGCACAGAAAGAGAATCTGTGGTGTAACAGAATGAGAAATCGTTTTTTGGTTATTAATTCGGAGGACGGTTCCTTTTCCTTTGGTCCCGGGCATATCCTGAACAAAGAATACACAGAAATGATGAAGGATTTACTGTCCCGGGCAAAAACAATACCCCCGGCCGTTTTGGACAGAAAATTCGAATCTGTTATGGAATGCAGTCTGGCTGATCTGGAAAAATAAGCCATTTGCGTTGTACAATATCTTTCCCTTTGTTACTATTGCGAATCGGGAGAGGTGTTTACCGTGAAGAAAATTGATCGTTCTTTGGCTGCCGCATTACTGCCGTCAAGAAAAGAGGATTCATGCAAAGGTGATTTTGGATCTGTGTTAACGGTTGCCGGGTCCCCGGTATACCGTGGGGCTGCATATTTTTCGAGTGTCGCCGCGTTACGCTCTGGCGCAGGTTATGTATCACTTGCCGGTCCGGAACCAGTTCTTCCCGCGGTTGTTACGGCCGGCGTTGTCACTGTTCGCCTTAAAAGCCGTCGCGGCACTGTTTCCAGCCGGGCCTGGCGGCAGGTTGATGCGTTGCTTGACCGCCACGATGTTCTTTCCCTCGGATGCGGGCTTTCCCGTATTTCCGGAATACCTGCCCGTCTTGAGCGTTTCTTTGACCGTATCCTCACTTCTCTTCAGCGAAGTACAATACCGGTAATTCTTGATGCTGATGGCATACGTCTTCTTTCCCGCGCCTGTTGTGCTGTTCCTGCGCTTCTGCTGCCAAAAAAGCTGGTGCTGACACCGCATCCCGGGGAAATGGCTCGTTTAACCGGCATGTCTGTAGATGAGGTGCAAAAAGACCGTGTTGCGGTCGCTGAGGCCGCTGCCTTGCGGTTTGGCGCGGTAGTTGTTCTGAAAGGCAGAGAGACCCTTGTAACAGATGGGAAAAAGACACTGGTGAATACGACCGGTTCTTCTGCCCTTGCCAAGGCGGGAACCGGGGATGTGTTGACCGGAATAATCGCGGGTTTTTGCGCGCAGGGTCTTTCTCCGATTGATGCCGCCACACTGGGTGTGTATGTACATGGCCTTGCAGGAGAGCAGGCTGCAGCAAATAAAACTGATTATGGAGTTATCGCAGATGATGTGCTTGACTCCATTCCCGCTGCAATTCACGCGCTTCTATAGAGGCGTTATACGTCTTCGGGAATAACCAGTATGGGACATCCGGCTTTCTGGAGGGTTGCCTTGGCGCTGTCTCCGAAAAACACTCCTGATGCTTTTTTCCGTTTGCGTCCCATGATGATCAAATCAATATGCTCGTTTTCAACAAGACTGATTACCTGTTGTTCTGCATTGCCGACAACAACCCGTGTGGATACCGTCATCCCTTCCGGAACCCGGGCAAAGTAATCCTGTTGAAATTGACGGTCGATATCCTCTTTTGCTTTTTCATCGATTTCATCAAGCTCATAGATATAGGTTTTCCAGAACTGTGCGTCCGGTTCCGGAATCACATGAAAAAGTATTATTTCCGCATTTTTGCTTGCCCGGCAAAGTTCCAGGGCATAGGAGAAAGCCGCCGCAGATTCTTTTGAAAAATCCGTGCAAAAAAGAATTTTTGAAAACAGGGTAATCGGTTCCATATACGCTCCTATTTGCCAAGACCAGGAAGGAAAAGCGCGATATCGGGAAAGAGCATGAGCAGCGCCGCGAAAAGCACCAGCATGTACAAAAAGGGCATTGCGCCTTTAAAAATGGTTTGCAGCGGAATGTTTCGTTCTATTCCGCTCACCACATAGATGTTAACTCCAACCGGCGGAGTAATAACCCCCATCTGCGTTATCACAACGATGAGAACCCCGAACCATATGGGGTTGTACCCCAGTTCCAAAATTACCGGGTAGAAAATCGGGACTGTTAAAAGTACCAGAGCCAGTGAGTCAATGAAACATCCCATGAAGAGGAAGAAGATGATGATGAGTGCCATGATCATGAATCCGGGAAGAGGAAGAGAGACAAACCAGTTTGCCAGGAAGAATGGAATTTGGGATACCGCGAGAAAACGACCAAAAACAACTGCCGCTGCGACTATGAAAAAGATCATGCCGGATGTACGGACTGTTTCAAGAAGGATACGATGAAGGAGGGAGAATGAAAGAGAACGCTTGATCAGGGCGATGAGCAGACTTCCTCCTGCTCCAACCGCCGCGGCTTCAATGGGAGTAAAGAGGCCAAGGAACATTCCCCCCATTACGAACAGGAAAAGAATCAGCGTTTCAAGGACGCCGTTCAATGATTTGAAACGCTCCTTCCACGAAGCTTTTGGTCCGGCCGGGCCGAGTGCCGGATTATGGACACAGCGTACGAAAATGGAAATGCAAAAAAGAATGCTGATCAGGATGCCCGGTATCACTCCTGCAAGGAAAAGCGCCCCAATTGACTGCTCGGTCATGAGGGCGTAGACGATAAAAACAACGCTTGGCGGAATGAGCATGCCAAGACTGCCCCCCGATGCTACGGCTCCGCTGGCAAGTTCATCCGAATAATGATAGCGCCGCATTTCGGGAAGGGCAACGGAGGCCATGGTGGCTGCTGTCGCAGGTCCGGAGCCGCTGATGGCGCCAAACCCCGCACAGGCGCCTACGGTTGCCATGGCAAGGCCGCCGGGTAAATGACCGATCCAGGTATACGCAGTCCTGAAAAGCCGGGTGCTTATTCCCGCATGGAAAGCAACCTGACCCATAAGGACAAACAGCGGGATTACCGTAAGATTATAGGATGAAAACGTATCAAAAAGTTCGGCGGTTATCATGCTTGTTGCCGCCTGTGGCGTAACAATGAGAGCGAAACCGACAAGGCCGGAAACAAGCATGGCAAAACCGACCGGCATGCTGGAAAAAAGAAGAACAAACAGGAGAATGCAGCCAATCAGGCCTATTTGCAAAGGTGTCACAGTTTAACAAGCTCCTTTCCGGGATGAAACAGGTGATAGAGAATGGTCAGAATCATGAGCACACAGGACAAGCTGATCATCCAGGGAATCCAGAACACCGGGATGGGCAGGGTTTGCATGACCTGATTGCTGTGCAGTAAAAGCAATCCGTACAGAATGTTTCTCCAGGCAAGCAACAGAAAGACCAGTACCGATATGGTTCGGAATGACGAGTCGAGAATGATCCGTCCTGTTCGGGAGAACCGGTGATAAAAGAATTCAATTGCGATATGGCCCTTGATTGCGGTTACATAGGGCAGCGAGAAGGAAATGGCAATTATTCCCATTATACGGACAATATCGTAGGCACCGGTAATGCCGGTGCCAAATATGCGAAGTATGACATCGGTCACGGTTACACCAATCATGACGAGTACGGCGAGTCCGGCAATGAGGGCAAGAAGAATAATTGTCCGGCGAATGCCGGAATAAAAAGCCTCCAGAACGGGATGCATGTTAACGGTTTTCCTTGAGCATTGCCTGAATATCTGCAAGTACTGCAGCTCCCGGGAGGTTTTTTGCCTCAGTTGCGTCTATGTACTCTGCGAGAATGGGCTGAACGGCGTATACCAGAGCCTCTTCTTCTTCCGGAGCAAGAGTGATGAATTCATGACCGAGGGACTCAACAAACTCCGCGCCCTCACGGTCGCTTTCATCCCAGGCCGCGCCCTGTTTTTCAATCCATTCATTGTTTACTTCTTCAATAATTTGCTGAATATCCTCCGGGAGGCTCTCCCATTTGGCTTTGTTCATTACGGCGTACATTGCGGTGGTATAACCGACTGCGTGTGTATCAACAACGTAGTTGATAACTTCTCCCTGCTTCCATCCCTTGAGTGTCTCAATTGGACAGAGAGTCGCATCTACAACGCCCTTTTGGAGTGCTTCATAGGTTTCACCCTGACTCATGGAGACCGGTACGGTCCCGAGAGAGGAAACAATTTTTGCCGAAAGACCGGTTGCCCTGATTTTGAGGGAAGATATGTCTTTAAGCGTTTTTACCGGTTTTCGGGAGGCCAGGATCCCCGGTCCGTGTCCATGAAGATAGAGTACCTTTACTTCGGAGAGTTCTTCCGGCTGGTATTTATCAAAGATCCTGTTTGCAATTTTTGTTGCGGTCATGCCGTCGGGATAACCCACGGGCAGATCAAGTGCTTCAAGCAGGGGGAATCTTCCGCGTGTGTAAGCGAACGCGCTCATGCCGATGTCGGAAATACCGGATACAACGCCGTCATAACACTGTGGTGCCTTTGAAAGAGTTTCTCCGGCATACATGATTATTTTCACGCGGCCTTCCGTTCTTTTTTCAACTTCCTGCGCCCATTGTTCGACCGCCTGTGCCTGCGCATGAGTTGCGGGGAAAAAAATACTGTAGGAAAGGGTTATGGTTTTTGATTGTGAACAGCCGGCAAGAAAGAGCAGGGTAGTTGCAACAAATAAATAAAGGATACGTTTCATGACATTACTCCTGGAAAAAAGTGTATGACATGGTATCACGATTATGTCGTTTGTGAAACTGCTTATTCCGGTTTCCAGAATTGCTGAAAATCCTGCGGAAGCGGTGCGGAAACAACAAGAATCGTCTTTGAAACAGGGTGTATGATACGGATTTCTGCTGCATGGAGCATGACACGGGGAACCGGCCTGCCATGAAAGTTTGAAGGGCCCCCGTAGAGCGTGTCTCCCAGAATGGGATACCCGAGTCCGGCAAGATGTACCCGTATCTGGTGGGTTCTGCCGGTTCGGGGCCATGCGTGGATGAGCAGTAGACCGTTCCGTTCTTCGCCGAATGTAAAATCGGTATGCGCTTCATCACCTCCGGTCTGTACAGCGCCCCACTTGCCCTGTGCGCTTTTAAGACTGATCCTGCCAATACGGTTCTGTACGGTCAAACATTTTTCTTTTTCAGCTTGCCTCTCTGTTGTCGTCCGGCTCGAAGAACGCTCGACAAGTGCAAGATACATCTTTTGAATGGTTTTATGAATAAACTGATTCTGAATGGCGGCATTGACGGTCCGCGTTTTTGAAAAAACGATAACGCCGCTTGTCTCCCGGTCAAGGCGGTGTAAAAGCCCGCAATAGGGAGTATTCCGGTGCGTGCCGCTTCGTTCGAGGTATCGTTTGCAGGCGGCATGAAGATGATCCCTGCCTTCTACGGTAGCTTCGGTCGGGAAACGTGCCGGTTTGTTCACGATGAGTATTGATTCGTCTTCGTAGAGAATAGAATCGGGCCCAAGCTCGAAAGAAATATCGTCAGGGGTTTTTTCAAACAAAAAACGCGACGTGTCCAGATAAACCCGGACAGCCGTACCAGGCGGAATTTCGCGGTCGGGGCGCCGTTCCTGTTTTCCGTGCAGGGATACTGCTCCGGCAATGACAAGGCGTCGTACTTTTGATCGGGATACGGCAGCCCCCGGTTCCCGTAGTGCAAGGTAAGCGGTTATTTCGTTGAAGAGAAATTGTGTGAGTCGAATCGGCCGATCGCCTTTTACGGTGAATTTAAGATTATGTGCAGGCACCGGTGTTCTCCGAAGTGCTATGGGGAGCGTCAAGACGAATTACCCGGTTCTCTATGGTACAGGAGCTAAAACCGAACTTGCGGGCAATGTACCTGAAGGTTTGTTCCCTGTAAAAGAAAACATGAGTCTGGTCGTCCTTGTAATACCAGGACGAGAATTCAATATCAGATGAATAGAGATGAGTCATGCAAAAAAGGCTTCCTCCCGGGCTGAGCAGGGAGAAAAGAAGAGGGAACTCGGTTGCCGGGGTATGGAAGTGCTCAACGACTTCACAGCAAAAAATATAATCATAGGTTTTCTTGAGTAACTCCGGTGTGTTGAAAAAATAAGGATCGTAGCAGACGGTCCGGTATCCCCGTTCGGCGAGCATGACCGGGCCGACAGGCCCCGGGCCGGCACCGAAATCGAGTCCGCGGGATTCCGGCGGCATATGAGCTGTTATCGCCTCAACGAGAGGAGAAACAAATGCGCGATAGCCGGGATCTTCCGGGCTGTTTTGATGTTTTTCATATCGTGCGCGTTCTGCGTCCGGCGTAAGCAGGGTGTGCGGATCCCGGAATATCCCTCCGCAGGAAGGGCAGGAAAAGAAGATGCTTTTAAAAAATGACCGGGAAACTGTTCCGCATAGAGGGCATGGATATTCATCGGGCGGCGGGTCGGAGTTTGTTTTCGGGTTTGTCTGCGTTTTCAGAATGGTCTGCCTTGTTTGTTACCGGAATTCTTTAGACAGCTCAGCTCCGCCAGGTCTTCACCAGGTTGATTTTGGCCGTTTCTATCTGAAGTATGCGTTTTTTGCTGGACCAGTTTATAACAGCCGTTCCGCATGGTTTCCCGCCGTGTGTTTCCACAAGTCTGGTGAGTTGCCGGACTGCATTTGTTCCTCCCATCCAGGGCTTGGGGAAAAATTGGGTTACGTAGCAAAAAACCGGCTTGTCGGACAAATCTTCAATATTGGAAAGATATCGGCTCATGACGCCGGAGAGGGAAAACGCTTCTACCGGTGCGCCGAAAACAATTGCGTCGTACGGTTTTGTGTCCGGCTTTTTGGTCAGACACCAGGATTCCGGTCGTCGGGCAGGATCCTTCGCGTCTATTGAAATAAGGTCCAATGTCACGGTGTGCCCGCTTTTTTGCAGTGCCTCTGTAAAAGTCTCCGCTACAGAACGGGTATTTCCTGTTGCCGACCAGACAATAACACCGATATTCACCGTTGCCTTCCTGCCCCGGTCCTTGGTGCCGCCCGGATAAATTCAGAGGAATCATTAAAATCCTCCGTGTAACGAAACTCTGGATTTCGGCGATCAAAGCGTTTGCCGGAGCGGCGTAGCAACCGGTCCGGGAGGGGATTGATTTTTGCGATGAGATCACACAACGCACTGTCTATCTTCTCCAGTTTGGAGAGTGCTTCTGCGCGGGAAAGATCGCCGCCCCGTAATTGTACAAGAAGAAAATCTCCTTCCCAGCGGAGGCGGGAGAACTGCACCGCCGCTATGCGGTACTCAGTGCTGCGCAGGCTAACGCGGGAGATTCGTGCCATAATGCCAAGCAATGCTGCGCCAAGCGCTATCGCGGGGACAATAAGCGGTTCGGTAAACTCATACGGAGAAAAATACGAACCTCCAACGGTGGCGGTCATGGCAATAATAATCCAGGCCAGAAGAAAACTGTTGCGGGAATACCGTTTTGAAAGACGGGTGAACGCCAGTTCCGTTATGCCTGCTCTGCGTACGATTGTTTTTGTCCTGTCGATAAGATCTTTCATATCAGGTTTAGTATATCATGACTCCCGGTATTTGCATTAAAAAAAAAGACCGGCGCCACACGATGGTGACGCCGGCCGAAAAATCGGCAGCTGCCGGGCATTGGGGATGCGAACCGGCCGAGGCTGCCGGTTATGCGCCGTAATACGCTTTCTTGTAGAGCTCGGCTATTTCCTTTACGAGCGGGTAGCGGGGGTTTCCTCCC
>CAZQEF010000044.1:0-8313 GCA_964592325.1 uncultured Treponema sp.
CACACTGAATGAGCCCTGCGAGGTCAAAATTTTTATAAAGTCTCTGAGTCCTTCTTCTCCTGCCGTGAAATGTTTGGGCAAGGTCAAACATTTCACGCGAAATTATCGGTTCATGTTTGCCGGGATATTCCTTTCCGTGTTTCTCTTTGAACTTATGGGAATTACTCTCCGGTATCAAACAAACGAGAGGGGAGAATTGATTATTCATGCGGAGTTTCAGGATTCCGGCGTATAACGATATCCCGCATTTCGAACAGTCGTTATGTATGACGGCTTGTCCGGATTGTCTTCAATAATTGAACGCAGCTGGCGTATATGCACATACAGGCTGTTTTCGTTAACTTCTTCAGAAGGATCCCAAACCTGGGAGAATAAAACCGCATTGGAAAGAACAATTCCCGGATTTCTGAGAAAGTGCAGAAAAAGGGAAAAAAGCTTGTTTCTCAGGATGATCGGTTCGCCGTTTTTGGTAACTTCCATGGTTCCAACATTTATCATGAATGGGCCACTGGAAATCGTTTCGTCAAGCGGTACTGCCCGCCGGTTTGTAAGGGCCGCTTTCTCAAGCATTCGGCGTATCCGGGCGAGCAGTTCGTCAACATAAAAGGGTTTTGTTATATAGTCGTCGCAGCCGGTGGAAAAGCCGGTGAGTTTTGAATCATGGCTGGTTATTGAAGACACAATGATGACGGGAAGCAGTTCATCCTGGCGTCGGACCGTTTTCAGGAGATCCATTCCGTTCATATCTCCAAGATTCAGATCGAGCAGGACAAGATCGATGCATCCGTTTTTCAGAATGTCAAACGCTTCCTGGCCGGAAGATGCTTCCTCCACTTCGTATCCGGCATTATGCAGGTTTGATGCAATGTAGGTGCGGAGTTTGGAGCTGTCTTCTACAACAAGTATTTTTCTGGTCGGCATTATGAACAGTATATCCTATCTGTATTAATTTCTGCTTAACTGGATGCTTCATTTCTGGACAGTTCTTCCGGCTGCCTCTATACTCCTTGTACAGGAGTTAATCTATGCAGGGTTTTCAAAACGGACCGTTTTTATTTTTTCTTGGCGGTCTTGTCGGGATATTTGTGATATCCCAGTCGGTTTTTTTTCTCGTAAAAGCGGTCGCGCGCGCCCGTGAGCTGGGTATCAGGATGGAAACAGTCCGTAAAACAGTATTTTCTTCCGCTGTTTTTGCCGTACTGCCTTCAATTTCCATTCTGCTCGGTCTCATTACGCTGTCCTATGCGCTCGGGCTTCCATTGCCATGGATCAGGCTCAGTGTGCTCGGGGCGGTTACCTACGAACTTCCTGCCGCTACCGCAGCGATGCAGTCTCTCGGGGCAAGTATAGCAGAACCGGTTGCAGATACACAAGTTTTTTCGGCGGTTGCCTGGGTTATGACCCTCGGGTGTATTGCCCCGCTTATCATCATCCCCCTCTTTCTCAGGAAAATTCAGGGCGGAGTTCTTTCCATTCAAAAGAAAGATAACCGCTGGGGGCAGATTTTTATGTCAGCGCTTTTTATCGGGATGATATCCGCCTTCCTCGGAATGGGAATTTCAGGGGGCATTTTACCGGTTATGGTGCTTCTTTCTTCGGCCCTGATTATGGGATTGTGCGGACTTCTGGTTATCGTATGCAAATGGAAATGGCTGGAAAATTTCGCCCTGCCCCTGAGCATGCTTGGGGCCATGGCTCTTGCCGTATGGTACGCGCAGCTGTTACCGCCGGAACTGCTTCCGGCGGGATTGTAAGGAGTACAACAATGAGAAATTTTCAAACCGATATACATGTATGGGGACGCTTCTGGATGGTTTCGGCCCTTGCGGTAATGGTTGCCGTTCCGGTTGCCATTAGTATGTATTATGGTGCCTGGCCGGGCTTCATGCCGGTTTTCCGCGGGTTGCTGGCGGTAGCACCGGTTTATTGGACCGTTACGGCAATAGAGGTTCTTACCTATGCGCCCATGCTCGGATCCGGCGGAACGTATCTGGCCTTTGTGACGGGAAACATAACCAATCTCAAGGCGCCTGCAGCCATATCAGCCATGCAGACGGCGCATGTGGAGCCAGGCAGCGAGGAAGGTGAAATTCTCTCCACCATAGCAATCGCGGTTACGTCCATCGTGACGACTCTCATTCTTGCTGCCGGGGTGCTGCTGTTCAGTTTCCTTGCGCCGGTTTTGCAAAATCCCGTGCTTCTTCCGGCTTTCAGGATGATTCTTCCCGCGCTTTTCGGCGCGCTCGGAATGGTATTTATTGCAAAGAACTGGAAGATAGCGGTCGCTCCGCTGGCCGCAATGATCATCCTCTTTATCTGTGTTCCGGCGCTCGCTACCGCGGTAAGTGTTCTGGTGCCGGTGAGTGCCCTTATCGCCATAGGCGGCGCACGAATTCTGTATAATCGGGGGAAGGTATGAGTTTGTTCCTCGTTTTTGTCGGGGTATTGATTCTGCTTGTATCAGTGGTAATCATCCGGGCCATGCTGTTCCGTCCTGCCGAACGGTCTCCGGTGTCCCTCGGTGCGCCGGATTTTGACCGGGACACGGTATCCGGGCATCTTTCGCGTATGGTTCGCATTCCAACCGTTTCTTCCCGTGATCCCGCGCAGGTGGATTCTTCGAAATTTGCAGAATTCCGTTCCCTTTTGGAAACGCTCTATCCGTCGATAAGCGCGCAGTGTGAACGTACCCTCACCGGTGATAGCGGCATCGTGTACCGCTGGAAGGGGACGCGCGATGATGATCCCACCGTGCTGATGGCTCACTACGATGTGGTAGCCGCTGATCCGGCGGAATGGGACAAAGATCCCTTTTCCGGAGAAATTGACGCGGACGGAGTGCTTTGGGGCCGTGGCGCGATCGATACCAAGGTTACCCTGTGCGCCATTCTGGAAGCCGTGGAAAAGCGCATCAAGGAGAGTTTTGTCCCGGAGCATGATGTATATCTTTCCTTTTCCGGTGACGAAGAGATCATGGGGCCGAGCGCTCCGGCCATTGTTGACTGGATGGAAGAAAAGGGCATTCGCCCTGCATTGGTGCTCGACGAGGGAGGCGCGGTTGTAACCGGTGTTTTCCCGGGGGTAACAAAACCGTGTGCCGTGGTCGGTATCATCGAGAAAGGTGTGCTGGATGTAGAATTTTCTGCGCGTGCCGCGGGGGGACATTCGTCGGCACCTGCCGTTCGCCAGCCCGTGGTGGATCTTGCCGGGGCGATTACCAAAATTGCGCATGATCCTTTCCCGCTTCGCCTGACCCCCGCCGCGGCGAAGATGTTTGATACACTGGGACGGCATTCGTCGTTTGCTTTCAGAATCCTCTTTGCCAATCTCTGGTGCTTTCTCCCGCTCTTTAAACTGGTGTGCAAACTCTCCGGCGGTGAGCTCGCCGCGCTCATGCATACCACCTGCTGTTTTACGATTCTCGAGGGAGCTCCCCAATATAACGTAATGCCGCCGGTTGCCCGCGCCGGAGCAAACCTCCGGCTTCTCCCCGGTGATTCCGCGGAAACGGCTCTGGCGCGCATGAAGAGAATTATCCGGAAAACCGGTGTGGAACTTAGAACAGTGTACGCATACGACCCTTCTCCTGTCGCGGATCTCTCGGGACCCTCATGGAGTCGTGTTCATGATGCGGTGGCGGCAACCTGGCCGGAAGCGGTTATCTCTCCCTATCTCATGGTTGCATGTACCGATTCACGGCATTTTTGCCGTGTTTCTCCAACAGTCCTCAAATTCTCCGCCATGGCGCTCACCAAAGAGGAGCGCGCTACCATGCACGCGAGGAACGAACGTATCCCGGTAGACAAGATTCTGACTGCCTGTCAGTTCTTCTGGCGAGTTCTGGAAACTGCGTAAAAAAAACGCGCCGGAATTGGCGCGTTCGTTCTCAGTCATCAGTCAGGGTTTCGGCAGTACCGGAATCGTCGTTTTCCATAACGGTGTGCATATGGCGGCGGAGTTGCCTTTTCCGCCGACGCTCAGTACGGTTATTACTGCCGCCAAACCCTTTGAAGAAGATGAAACTGAGCAGGAAGAGTCCCCAGGCCTGCCAGTAGCTTATTGTTTTCAATCCGAAAATATCCGGCATGAGCGCGTTCCACAGACTCATGATAAGCAGGCCGAATAATCCGATAATGGCTACACCTGCCACTGCGAATACAAACCCAAGAAGGATTTTCACACCGATTGGCCTTCTTCCCCACCACAAATCGGGATCACAATCCCGTCGTTCATGTCTGCTTCTTGCATTCATTGGTTGCCTCCACATCTGTTCATTCTTCCATCCATCGCCGGAGTGAAACCCCGAGCGCGGATACGGCGGCCCGTTTTCGCGCCGTCAAGGTATTGATGCTTATTCCGGTTTCATCTGAAATCTCCCGGAATGTCCTGTTTTCAAAAACCTGATACTGGAGAACGTCGCGTTGCCTTTTCGGAAGTGCGGCTATTGCGCTGTACAGCGCGTCGATTACCGTCTCCTGAACATACTCGTCGAGCGGATTCAGAGAGGCGCTGTCGATGATTTCCTGTATGACTTCATCGGCAACGCCGGTTTCACCTGCATTCCTGCGTACGCGGTCATGCCGCCACCAGTCAATAATCCTTCTGGTAAGCAGGGTATGCAGCCAGCCGGTCAGGTTTCGGATTTCCGGTAACAGCGGAAGTTTGTCTGCCGCTTCGGTGTACAGATCCTGCAGGATGTCTTCAGCTTCCTCCAGCGTCCGCCCTGCGGCGCGGATTCTGGCGAAGAATGAATAGCGTTCCTGGCGATAGCTCTCTTCGAGACGATTGTTTGTTGTCGCGTTCGTGTTCGTCTGTATCATGGTCTTCATGAAGTATGACGGACTGCGCCGCGGTTTGGTGTAAAAAAAATCAGCTTTTTTTTGCGCCTTGCAGCGCTTCATCAAGCGTTCCGAAGATATTCTCCTTGCCGATTCTGTCCATGAATCCGCATTTGATAAGGGCAATAAGCGGCTGGGTGTGGACACCGGAGAGTATGAGACGCGTTTTATCATGCTGTGTCCTGGTATAAATGCTCTCAATTGCCCTGATCGCCGTAGCATCGATTGAAAGAACCTTGCGCATTCTCAGAATCATGACACGGGGTTTTTTCTCGAGAGAGGCGATGGTGTCCTTGAATCGGTCGGCAGCGCCGAAAAAGAAGGGGCCGTTTACTTCAAAAACCTGTATGTCTTCGGGGAGGGTTGCAAGCACTTCCTGTACGCCATCTTCGGCCGTGGATTCATCCGAAGAATACCGGGAGAGGTATTGCATGGTTGTCGCTTCGCTCACCCGTTTCATGAAAAGGAATGCAGCGAGAAGCACGCCGATTCCGATTGCAACGGTAAGATCCAGAAGAACAGTGAGCAGGAACGTGGTGAGCATGACAGCTACATCGCTTTTCGGATTCCTGAACATCCGGGTAAAGAGGCGCAGTTCGCTCATGTTATAGGCAACCACCATGAGCACCGCCGCGATGGTCGCGAGCGGAATAAGCGATGCCCATTTCCCGAAAAAAAGCAGAATGAGAAAGATGGTGAGCGCGTGTATGATGCCGGCAACCGGTGTGCGTCCGCCGTTTTTAATGTTTGTTGCCGTGCGCGCAATGGCGCCGGTCGCCGGAATACCACCGAACAGAGGCGAGAGACAATTGGCGATTCCCTGGGCGATGAGTTCCATGTTGGAGCGGTGCTTTGTGCCCATCATACCGTCGGCCACAACTGCGGAAAGGAGCGATTCGATTCCGGCGAGAAACGCGATGGTGAGCGCCGGGAAAAAGAGGGTGGTAAGGAGTTTGAGCGAGATTTCCGGAAAGGGTGCCGGTCGGATTGCCCCGCTGATGATGCCGAAGCGGGCATTAATGGTTTCAACGGGCAAATCGAACAGCTGAACCGCAACGGTACATACGATAATCGCGATAAAAGAGCCCGGAATTTTCTGGTTGATTTTTGGCCAGATCCGTATGATTAAAATCGATGCGGCAAACATAAGAACCGCCCAGGGGTTTATGGTGCCGATATGAGCCGTATACGCTGCAATCTTGGGAATAAATTCCTGGGGGACCGTCTTCATGACCAGGCCCAGTCCGTCCCTTATTTGCCCGCTGGCAATGATTACCGCGATACCAGTGGTAAAGCCGACGGTTACCGGATAGGGAATGTACTGGATTATTACGCCAAGTTTGAGGGCTCCCATCAGGATGAGCAGGATGCCGGCCATGAATGTTGCGACGGCAAGTCCGCTGTAGCCGTACTGGCTGACGATACCGGAAATAATGATGATGAATGCTCCAGTGGGGCCGCCGATCTGGAAACGGCTTCCGCTGAAAAGAGATATTGCAAGTCCGGCGATAACGGCGGTGGTAATCCCCTGGGCGGGATTTACGTCGGAGGCTATTGCAAAGGCAATGGCGAGCGGTATGGCGACGATACCGACAAGAATACCTGCAGAGAGGTCCGAAGCGAACTGTTTGAGGGAGTATCCCTCCCTGAGAACGGATACAAGCTGGGGTTCATAGCGTTTGTTCATGAGTGATTCCTTTTGATTATGCTATTCCTTTTTTTAACCTGTGAGAAGGGGAGTTGAATGAAAAAAAACCGGCTCCCTGGGGAGCCGGTTCAATGTGTTCAGCAAGCGCAGATTATTTGTACAATTGCCGCTCTACATAATGGGTATGCAGATATTTGTGCGGTTTTTCCGCATTCGGCTTGACGAGGAAGTCGTCGTACAGCTTGATGATGTTGGGATTTTTGTGCGAAACGCGAATCTCTGATCCTTCATCGTCGTTGTAGAGACCGGCTGCGCGTTTGGCACGGACTTCGTCTGTTGCGCCGTAGGGCTGTCCGCCGCCGGCTACACAGCCGCCGCGGCATGCCATGACTTCAATGAAGTGATAGGGCGGCTCTTTCTTCTCGGCGATTGCCTTGCGGACCACTTCGAGAACCGGTTCCACATTGCCCATCTGGTGTACAACCGCGATACGGACTTCGGTGCCGTTTATGTCAATCTTCGCTTCCTTCACGTCCTTGAGACCGCGAGCGGGAGTAAAGTTGATGTCGGCAAGTTCGTTGCCGGTCAGCACGGCGTACGCGGTCCGGAGCGCCGCTTCCATGACACCACCGGTGGCACCGAAGATGGTGCCGGCACCGGTGTAGGGCCCCAGCGGATTGTCTGCTTCTTCGTCTTCAAGCTGGTTGAAGTCGAATCCGGACAGCCTGATGAGGCGAGCGAGTTCTCGGGTTGTGAGAACCGAGTCAACATCGGAGTATCCGGACGAGTTCATGGTATCATTGCGCCTGCGTTCATACTTCTTCGCGGTACAGGGCATGATGGATACGGAGAAAATCTTCGCGGGATCAATACCGGCCTGTTTTGCCCAGTAGGTCTTGATCATGGCTCCCATCATCTGCTGTGGGCTCTTCGAAGTTGAAATGTTGGGAAGGAGGTCATGGCAGTTCTTTTCCGCGTAATCAACCCATGCCGGGCAGCAGGAGGTGAACAGGGGAATGGCTCCCTTGCCCTCGGTCAGGCGACCGATGAACTCATAACCTTCTTCCATGATGGTGAGGTCCGCGGAAAAGTTGGTATCGAATACGTAATTGAACCCGATGCGGCGGAGCGCGGCGTAAATCTTCTTGGTGGAAATTTCACCGGGTTCCATGCCGAACTCTTCACCGAGCGCGACACGTACCGCCGGGGCAATCTGCACCGCGGTTACGGTATCGGGATCGGCGAGACGGTCCCAGAGCTTACGGATGGAGTGATCTTCGTAGATCGCGCCGACCGGGCAATGCGCGGCACACTGACCGCAGCGGATACAGGGAGAGTTTTCCAGTTCGGTAAGCGCGGCCGGACCGATAACGGTCTTGCCGCCGCGGCCCTGATACTCGATCGCGTTGACTTTCTGCATCTGCTGGCATACTTCGACACAGCGTCCGCAGTTGATACACTTGTTGCGGTCAAAGACGATCGCATGGTTGGAATTGTCCAGCGGCCGGTCGACCAGAAAGTGATCGAACCGGATCTGTCGAAGGCCGAATTCCGCCGCGAGCGACTGGAGCTCGCACTGGTTGTTGCGCGTACAGGTGAGACATTCCTGGGGATGGTTTGAGAGAATAAGTTCCAGCACGGTTCGCCGTGCCTTTACAATCTCCGGGTCATGCGTAATAACGCTCATGCCCTCGGTTACCTTGGTACAGCAGGCGCGAAGCATTCGTGCGGTGCCTTCCTGGCGAACGATACAAATACCGCAGGATGCCCAGGCGGGAAGATCGGAGTTGTAGCAAAGCGAGGGGATCTTGATATTGAGCATCTTTG
>CAZQEF010000045.1:0-6420 GCA_964592325.1 uncultured Treponema sp.
CTTGAGCTGATTTCATTGAATGCCATGGTCATCTCCATAAAATCGGGAGAAAAGGGCCGCGCGTTTTCCTGTATCACGGAAAACCTCAAACGGCTTTCGGCTTCCATGATTTCCCTGTCCAATGAACTGATGCTCGAGGAAAGGAAACTTCTCGAGAAGAATACGGATCTTGAACACTCAGTTTCAGTCGCCCGTAACCGTCGCGAAGAAGCAGGTCGGGAAAAGAAGGTGTCGATCAGCGAAACGATACTTCCTGCGGTTGAACGGGCATGGAATGATCTGAATGTACTGGATGACAAGGCCGGTACTACCGTACGACCCATCCGCCAGGCCATGACCGGTATTCAGCTTCAGGATATTGTACGTCAGTCCATTGACCAGGTGCTTCTTGCAACGAAGGAAATAGCGGCGCTTGATACCAGCTCCGGTACCATCGAGGAGCAACTGGACCGGATTTCGGTTGATATACAGCTTCTCGAAATTTGTGACAAGATCATAGAGGATGTGCATGGGCATGTTGCGCAGTCGATCACGGTTTTCTCCGGGAACTGGCAGACGGTGCACGCCATCCTTGATGCTGTTGAACAGCTCCGCAGGGCCTTTCTCGCAACCTATGTCGATTATTCCAACCGGAGTGAGCTGTCCCTTCCGGCGCTTCTTGATGATGCCGCGGGAAATTTCTCGGCATTCATTTCGCGTATCACGCTTTTTCAGCGTGAGCAAAAAGGAATGGTCCACGAGAGTGCCTCGATAGTGTCGGAAGTCAAGTATTTGCGAACGCTGTTTGAGACTATCCGCCCGATCATTGCCCGGCTTCAGCATGTGAGGATTACCCAGCAGATTGAGGTCGCAAAGAATGAAGCCCTGCATTCGGTCAGGGCGACGGTCGATTACATGAGTGAGCTCATTTACCGTACTGAGTCTTCTGTGGATGAAACGAGAAAGGAACTTGAACAGTTTATTGATGCCATAGAATCCCTCACGGAGGACTATGGTGAGGAATCACGGCGGGATTCCCGGGAACTTGACCGCATAAAGGAAGAAAAATCGGATTTCTTCCGTTCAATGCAGGAAATCAACGAGCAGCTTTCTGTCATGCTTTCGGATCTTCATGTGTATCCGCCTTCTTTCGGGGTACTCTGTACCGAAGTTGATGATTCCCTTGCCACCCTGGAGCAGATTGCGCAGACGCTCTCCGGGTTGAAGAATTCAGTCAGGAGAAACGCACAGGAATACCGGAACAGGCGGGAGTTATTGCTGAATGAGGTTGAATCCGGTCAGTGGACCATCAGGAACGACCGGCTTCGCGACCTTGTTGAACGCTTTACCATTACGGCACACAAGGAAGCGGCAGGGAAGATAGGCGGATTTAATGTAGACGGTTCTGCGCTTGAATCGGTGCAGTCCGGGGACGTGACACTGTTCTTCTAGCTTTTTTTGAGGGTCGCTCCCTCTTCTTTGGTCAGCGGCCGGCTTATGTACACCCCGTATTCACTGGTTTCCACCACTTTCGCCGTTCCGTCTGCCCTGGTCTCTCCATGGAGCTGTACAATGGGGTATTTCGGATTTTCGGGATTTACGTCAATTACCTGTCCGATCTTGTCATTTGAAAGCAGCACGAACAAACCGATGGGATACAGGGACAGGGAGAACAGAAGCGCCCGGATTACCATTTCATCGTACTGTTTGCCCTGGTTTTTCATGATGTCTATTATGCCGGAATACGCGTCACGGGCTTCCTTGTAGGGGCGCTCGGCGGTAACTGCCTCATAGGAGCAGGCAACTGCGATAATCTTCGCGTACAGCGATATTTTTTCCTTCATCAGTTTGCGGGGATATCCTCCGCCGTTTTCACGCTCATGATGTTCAAGTGCTCCCAGGCATATGGTAAGCGGAAAGGAAAATTCCCTGAGTATGTTGTATGAGATTACGGGATGAGTAAATATGGCATTCTTTTCGACTGCGGTCAGCTCTTTTGTGCCCATATATACCTGTGGAGGCAGCCGTACCATACCGATTTCATGGAGAATGCAGGATACGCCGAGCTCTATCAGTTTGTGGATGGGAAATTTGAGCTGCATCCCGATGACTATGGCAAAAACGGTTGAGCGCATTGAATGGACAACCAGGTAGTTCTTGTCCCGTGTTTCCTGTGATGGCTGGATGCGAAGAACCAGCCGCTTGTTATCGCGGATAAAATCACACAGTTCCTTGACTTTGTCTGAAATGACCTGTTGCTGCAGATCTTTGCGGGTTACATACCGTGTATAGACATCGGAGATGAATGACTGGAATTCATCATATGTTTTTTCAATCTGGGACAGTGTACGGTTCGACGGTTCGCTTTGGGCCTCATCTGTGGGAGTATCTGTATCTTTTTTTTCGAACTCGTCAAAGGCATCGGGGGCAAGGGTAATGGTTTTACGTTCAAGCTCATCGGTAGTACTGCGTCCTTCCGAGAAAACCTTGAGAAATTCCCACTCACGAAGCGCCCGTTTGAAATCCGCAGAAACGGGAAACCCGGGGGTGAGCAACAAAAATTTCTTGTCGAGGTAGACATTTTCCGTAAAGAAGAAGCCATCCTGTAAATCTGTAACATTAAACGTATTCACTTATCCGAATCCTTATAGTACAATAATAACCTATTCCAGGAGTAGTTTCATGAAATTCAAGATTTTGTTTGCTGTTTTAAATATCGTCCTTTTTACCGCATTCCTTGCGGTTTTTTTTCTTCCGTATCTGCTGGTTTCTCCTGAATATATGGCGGAATTCTGGCGGCGTAACTGGTTTCTCGGCGTTTTTTTCCTCTTTGCCGTGACTCTGGTCAATGTGATCTTTATAAAGAACTGGCATATCATGTCCTGCCTTGAACGGGAAGACTGGCCCGCGCTTGCCGAATACCTGGAAAAACAGGTTTTTTACCGGAAAAAGACCGGACAGCGGCCGGTACGGCTGTTATACGAGTCTCTGGTTCTGCTGGGAGACTTTGCCAGCCTTGATAAACTTGCCACGCTGCTCAGAAAAGAGAATCCCCGTCGGTATCGCTCCATGGTGCGGAGTTTCACCGGGGCATCAATTCTTGCCGGTGATTACGGGAAGGTCAGGGGTGTATGTACTGAAATGCGCGCAGAAGATGGGCTGGACGCGGATACCGCGGGATGGGTAACCTTTTATCACGGCCTTTCGCGCTATCTTGACGGCGATGCCGCCGGCTCTGTAGAAGACTTCTCTCCGCTGGCGAGAGATGCTGATGATCCGCTGTTACAGGCAATAAGCGCGTTTCTCTGTGCAACGGTACGGAACAGAATTTCTGATGAGAATGCTCCGGTTCCCTGCGAAACACTCGACAGGGATATTGAGCTTGCACGGGAACGGATAACTGCGACATACGGCAGAAAGAAATGGAACCGCTATCTTCAACGAAATGAGCAGCTCATTGAAATAGTCATTCTCGGGAAACTTCCGAGGCAGGCCTCCGAGTGGCTTTTCCCGCCTGATGTGCAGGCAGCGTAAAAAAAAAGACCGTATCAAGAAGATACGGTCCGATCGAATGCCTGAAAACGGCGTCTGGACGTCAATCCCGCCGTTAAGCATCGCAACCTCATAGTTACTATCGGTAGGTACGTGAGAAATCTTTAACTGATTTTTATCAATCCGTCGAGATTCAGGGTTACTGCTTCAGCGATCGCACGGTAAAGTACGAGGGATTGCTGTATTGGTTCTGTGTTTTTTGTTTCGCCGGACATTTCTTCCGCATACGAAAAGACCATGGCGACTATTTCTTTGGCAGGATGAGCCAGTATTTTCCGGTCAATGCGTTCAAGCATCTCCAGCGCATGTTGTTTCTCTTGTGGTGTCCGTCCGCTCTGATACCGTTTGCATGCATCGACTCCCTGACCGGAAAGACGAAGAATTTCTTCAAGCGATTGATTGAGTTCCCGCATAGCACGTTCATGTGTTTCCGTATTACCGGACAAAGGCTCCACCGGTATTTCCGAAAGACGGGAGCTGATTGCATCCCGTACCGGCCTGCCGGCCAGCAGTGTTTCGACTTGCATTACATTCACGCCGGGTATGCGGGTGCTCCGGGGCGTGATTGTCGTCGTAGGCGGTTGGGGATATCGCGCGATTCTGCTTTCAAACCACCAGACAAACAGATTGAGCCGGGTGTCGGTGAGCACCGTCCGTCCATGGTAATCCTGCGCCGGAAAGAGCGACGCCTCTCCCAGATAGCGATAGAGCGCCGTTTCGGCAGGAGCCAGTCTGGTTCCCGTTCCATGTGCCCATTCTTCGAATAATCCCCCGGTAAAATGAGTCTTCTTGCCGGGATAGCCCAGATCAAGACCGGCCAGATAGATGTGCGATGCCCCCAGATGGCGCGCAAAGTCCCAGGCGCTTGTGGAAACGGAACCGCCGGCTCCCAGTTCGGCGTGCGGTACGGTTCTTTCTTCCATGAAACGTCCCAGAGGAAAAAGGGATGAGCACAAAAATACCGACCTGCAGGAAAAGCGCAATACCGCCGGCCAGGTTGCGGACTCGGTTATCAGGATGCTTTCCGGACAGGCAAGGCCGTCGAGATGGCGGTAGTTCCAGTACTGGGGATCAACCACCACAATGAAGTCGGGAGCAACACCGGCGGCAACACAGCCGCGTACTGCCGTATCTACCGCGATAATGATCATGCGCTCTCTCAGTTCGGGAAGCCGGGGCAGAATGGAGTCGAGGGAAGGGCCGGCCGCAACAATAAGTGCGGGAAGTCCGCTGGCCAGACCGGCCAGTTCCTCAATCCCGCGAAGATGCTGCATGACCGGAAGATTGCGGCACATGTTTTTGAGCCAGCGCGGGCCGAACTTTTTCAGTGTATTGGCATTTATCTGCTTTTTTTTGCGGTTCCGTTCAAGCAGTACGGAAAACTCTTTCCACCAGGACAGTGCCGGAGCCATCAGCGCGGGAGACTCATACCGGGGCAGGGACAGCAGCCCTGTCTGCTCAAGAAGGGTTATTACATCCCCTGCCGGTATCCCGATTGCCAGAACAAGGGACTGGTGCCCAAAGAGGCGGTCCAGCGGACGGGCGGCAAGACAGGAGAGAAAAACAAAAATGTCCGGCTCTGCCAGAACCAGGTGTGCCGACGGATAGCGTCGTGCATACTGTTCGGGGATATAGCCAAGACCGCAACCGGAAATAAAACAGCCTTCGGCAGTAAACAGGCCGTTTTTGGCAACAGTTCGTTCAGCGTCCCGCCCGGGGTTGTATTTTGAGTGCAGGAAGGTTCCGTTTACCGCGAGGGTGGGATCTCCCGCAGGGGTCTGCTGTATGGAATACGCAGGAGGAACGGACGCATGGAGGGCGGCTCCACCCTCCGGGGTATCAAGGCCGATCAGGGCAGCCATTTCCGGGAACCGGCCGGCAAAGAGCCTCCTGTTTTCTTCAAAGATGTTATTCGAGCCAGAGTTCAATGCGTGTTCCTTTATCCACGGGAGAACCCGGCGGAGGATTCTGGTCGGATACATAACCGTTTCCGTGAATCTGTATGATAATATCATTTCGCTCAAGGAGCGGCATGAGCATCCGTTTTGAAACTCCGCTCAGATCCGGCATAACGTTTCCGATGACAACCGGACGGTTCGGTGGAAGGGGAATGATGCCGGAATGACGGACAGAGGTGGCCTGAGCCCGTCCGAATCCCAACTGATCAATAATAATGTTTGAGGCGGTGGAAATGACCGGAGCGGCAATACGCCCGCCGTACGTCTCTCCGACCGGTTTCACAATGGCAAGGTAGAGGATTATCTGGGGATCATCGGCCGGAAAGATTCCCATGCAGCTTGAGATAAAGTCGGAGTTGCTGTAGCGCCCGGTTTCCCGGTCAAGCATTTGCGCCGTGCCGGTCTTTACCGCCATGGGAACGTCTCCTACGGATGCCCTGGTACCGGTTCCCGATTCCGAGGTGGTATGCATATAGTCGAGGATGAGTGCCGCCGTACGGGGGGAGATAACCGGGCCAAGTTCCTGCGGACGCTGTTCAAACGCGAGGAGCCCTTCACTGGTATACAGCCGGGACAAGAGCGTCAGCTTGAGCCGGGTCCCCCGGTTGGCAAGGGCGGTCGCCGCTTCAACCATTTGAAGGGCGGACACGGCAATCTCCTGCCCGATTGCAATGGTCGGCTGTGATCTGAGCGACCAGGTTGAAGCCGGGGCAAACAACCCGGTGGTTTCCCCGGGCAACTCAATGCCGGTTTTTGTTCCGAATCCGAAAGAGCGGAGTTTATTCTCAAATGATATCGCTTTGGAGCGTTCCGCTATCTGGGCGGCGCCGTCGTTACAGGAAAGCCGGATCACATCCCGTGCGGTGATCCAGCCGTGCCGGTCAAGGCATTTGATTGATATGGTGTCGCCCCGGCCGGTCGTCAGGGTATA
>CAZQEF010000045.1:6430-8243 GCA_964592325.1 uncultured Treponema sp.
GTCGTCTTCTACCAGACCCATATCAAGAATGGAGGCAATGCTGAAAATCTTGAAGACAGATCCCGGTTCGTACGCGTACAGCGCCGGCCGGTCAATCCGTTCGGTTTCGCTGCTTGTCGCAAAAGTATTGAGGTTCGCCGCCGGTTCGCTTATATAGGCGAGAATTTCTCCGGTTTTTGCCTTCGCGGCAATCAGTATGACTGCTTCGGCCCGGGTCTCTTCCATGACTTCGCGGGATATTTGTTCCAGTTCATACTGAATGGTTCCGTCAATCGTCAGCATGACGTTGTAACCTGCATGAACTCCCGGTTTTGTCGCATCCGGCGGTGACAGTATATCCTGAAAAGAGTATTCGACGCCGGTAAGCCCCCGTCCGTCATCACCGAGGAATCCTATTACGTGTGAAGCGAGGCTGTTTTCCGGATATGTTCTGCTTTGCACCGGTTCAAGGCGTATTCCCCTGAGTTTTCCGCGGGATACTGCGTCTGCAAGCGTGTTTTTTTCAGTTTCGCTGATCTTTTTTTTGAGATAGAAAAAATCGCTGCCGCTCTCGTCAAGGCGGGCACGTAATTCGTCTTCCGGAATATTACAGGCCGGCCCCACCAGACTGGTAAAAAGCGCCTTGTCGCCGATGGCCGAGCGGGTGATTGCAACATTGTAAAACGTAGTCTGGACGGCAAGAAGCTTTCCGTTCCGGTCATGTATCGATCCCCGTTCCACGGTTATCTGCGGCTGAACCGGATCCGGCCGTGGAGTGAGCATGTTTTTTCCGTATTGAAAAACAATGGTGATAATGAGTGATGCCGCAATCAAAAAGAGAAAAACTACCCGTTTGCGTGAAATATAGCCGTTTATTGCCATAGCAGTTTTCCGCGAAGACTGTCTATCGAAACAAACCCGTAATGACGTGAATCCCGGGATTCGGCCATATTGTCTCCAAGTGTAAAGATCATTCCATCCGGTATCCGTACTGTTTCTTTCAAATGCTCATACTGTTCCCGGGTGAGAGGAACGGACAGTTCGCCAATATGAACACTATACTCCGGTTTCACGGTAAAAACCAGCGGTGTTCCTGCTGTAGCTACACACCGCTTTATCACATATCTGCCGTTCCAGGGGTATATTACGAGATCTCCGGGGCGCGGTTCACTCCAGCGGATCAGGTACTTGTTCTGAAATGGAACGGGTATTCCCCAGGCAAGCTTGAATTCTGCGATAATTGATCCGTCCTGCAATGCCGGACGCATTGAAGGACCGGAAACGAGGCGTATATCAAGTATGAACACTTTGATAAACAGTGATGCAAGCACTACCAGAAAGAAGATGCGTATGTGTTGCCCGGAGTATCCCATAGACATTCTATTCTAATTATCTCCGGCATTTATGTCGATACTTCTTTTATGGATGTTATAACCGTAGCGCAACTGGAAAACCATATAAGCAAAAAAAGATTTCCTTCCGCAACCAGACGGGTAACTGCCGGGATTGAAGGGTTATTCCCGACCGGCAGTGCTTCTGCGGCCGGAGCGTTATCCTTTTCCGGCGCGGATACCGCTCCACGTTTTTCCGTGTTGGCCTGTGTCAGGGAGTACCCCGCGGCGCTTTCCTTTCCGGTACTTTTCCTTCTGGCCGCATTGGTACTCGTATCGCTTGTTCCTCTTGCGGAACGGCGGGTAGGTATGTACCGGACCGGTATTCTTTCTGTCCCCCGGGATTCCGCGCTTGAATCATCCATGCGGCGTCTGGTTGTTCCCGAAGTTCGCGCCGAGCAGTTATCGGCTGAAACCATAGCCAGTATCCCCGAATCAATCCG
>CAZQEF010000046.1:0-2621 GCA_964592325.1 uncultured Treponema sp.
AGCACGGCCTGTTTGTCGTTGCCGAACACAAAGAGATCCATCCGGTTGGTTCCATTGCATCCCATGGGGTGAAGGTAGTTGTCGTCGAGGGAGTTTTCTCCTGCGAAGGGCATGACCCGCACGAAGGTCTCTCCGCGGTAATGGTCTTCCAGAAACGCGTGAAGCTCCTGTGCTGTTTTTTGAATGCCGCCCAGCTGCAGGGGAACGGTTACCAGCATCCCCTTGTATATGTTTGCGAGAACCGGGGTGAATACGGGCGGAAAAGCAAGCCCGGCGCGCATGGTTACTTCCGGCAGATGTTTGTGGGTGAGCCCGGTGGCATAGAGGCGGGGCGCGTTCACCGTATCCTGTCCCGCGATTTCCTCTTCGTAGTATGCGATGAGTTTTTTGCCACCGCCGCTGTAGCCGGTGAGCGACTGGAAACTGAACGGGTAATCCGCCGGAATCATTCCGCCTGCAATGAGCGGGGTAACCGCGACTACGAAACCGCTCGCGTGGCAGCCGGGAACGGAAATTCGGCGGCTGGTCCGTATCTTTTCACGCTGGTCTTTTGCCAGTTCGGGTATTCCGTACACCCAGTCCGGATTGGTGCGGTGTGCGGTGCTCGCGTCGATAACGCAGGTGGTATCGTTTTCAACGAGTGAGACCGTCTCTCTGGCCGCAGCGTCCGGGAGACAGAGAAATACGATGTCCGCCTCGTTCGCGAGACGTTTACGCTCGGCGGGATCTTTCCGTTTGTCCGGATCGATGCGCATCAATTCCAGTTCCGGCCGCTTTTCCAGCCGCTGGAATATTTCGAGTCCTGTGGTTCCTTCCTGTCCGTCGACAAAAATCTTGTGCTTCATGGGCAAAAGAATACCGGATTGCCGGATGATGCGCAACAAGTTCTGCTGCCGGCTCAGAACTCCCAGTCAAAGGTTAAACCGTTTTCTGTTCCCCATATATCATGGGGACGTCTGTGATACAGGAAGAGGTATTTTACCTTTAACCGATCGGCAATGAACGCTTCAAGGCGAAGGCCGGCAGCCCAGCTGTTTTCCCATTCCCCTTCAACATCTTCAGTCATACCGATGGTAATAAGTGTTGCCGTGAAATTTGTCCTGATTGTAAATCCATTTTCCAGTTTCAGGGAGTGCGAATAAAAAGGTTCATCTGTATACCCGAAAAAGTACTTCGCCTTCAATGAGTACAGGGGGGTAAACTGCTTTTTAAAGGAAGCGTCCGGTATGAAATAGAATACCCCGGTATCGTGATAATATCCGCCCCGGAAACGGGCCGAAGCAATCGTTGTGTCTGTTTCATGGAAGAATTCCATGTAACCGTCCTGACCAAGATCTCCGTTTTCATTGGAAGACAGGCCGTATACCATTTCTGCATAAAGTCCCGGGACGAAGATCCACACGAGTCCGGGCTGAACGAGGGTGCGCAGTTCATATTCTGTTTTTGTGACACGAACCTTGAGAAGGGGGATAATTGAATCCGAGTGGTAATACAACAAAGTGTTTTCGGCTTCAAAAATATAGGTATCATCGTTGTAGCCGAGGTAGTTCACATCCAGAATGTCCCTGAAATTAAACGTCTGGGCCGAGAGAAGGGTTGTTGTGCTGATAAAAAGCAACAGTATGCAGCGTTTCATTGTTTACTCCTTTTCATTCTGAATCCGGTTCGTGTCATTGTTCCCCATCCGGTTATTTTGCGCAGGATGCTTACAAAGCCGGAAATTCTGAAAAATGATACGATCTGGCGGAATCCGATCGTTTCCCCAAGGGCTGCAAGTATCAAAAGAATACGGTCAATTGGTGGAAAAAGCGGCTCCTCTCTCTCACTAGTATAGAGTGATGCCATGGACAGTGCAAAACTGAGGAGAAAGTTTGAGGCGAGTACAAGGATTATTAACGAGCGATCGGTAAAACCTGCAGCGACCGCAGCAATGAATACTCCCAGTCCGAGTAATTCAATCCATGGTCCTATGACCTCAAAAAGAAGATAATACGGGAATCCGACAAGACCATAGCTGCCGTACCGCGGATTGGCAATCATTTTCCGGTGGAAAAAAAGAATATCGATAAGACCCCGTTGCCATCGTTCCCGCTGGCGTTTGAGAACGGAAATCGTTGCGGGGACTTCTGTCCAGCATGTCGCCTTTGCATTGTAGAGTATCCTGAATGCTTTCTTTTTTTCTTTCATGTATCGCGCAAGTCGTACTACCAGTTCCATGTCTTCTCCCACGGTATCCTTGCCATGGCGCTCTGCGCTTGTCAGGTACCCGTTTACACGAATTACCTCTTCTTTCCGAAACAGACCGAATGCCCCTGAAATTATCATAAGCGAACGCAACCGGGTCCATCCAAGGCGGCCGTTCAGAAATGAACGCAAGTATTCAATTGTCTGAAACAGGGGGATTGCCCGTTTGGGTACTCGCCGGTCAATAATCGCTCCGAGGTTCACCGTACAACCGTTAACCGGGAGGATGTTTCCCCCAGAGGCTATAACGGGCCGTTCTTCGTCCAAAAAAGCGGATGCGATCGAGAGGAGCGCGTTCCGGTCCAGAAGGCTGTCGCTGTCTATACCGAGAACATACTCGCCTTCCGCAAGATTGATTCCCGCGTTAAGGGAATCCG
>CAZQEF010000046.1:2654-8241 GCA_964592325.1 uncultured Treponema sp.
CTTGTCGATTACCACCAGTTCCGGTATTGCCGGATTTCGGTATACACCCCGAACCGGTTGCGTGATTAACGGTTGTGGATGATCACCTTCATGCCGTTCAAGGGAGAAGTGATCAACAAGGAGCTGCAGGGTGTTGTCCTTTGAACCGTCATTGATGATGACGATGTCAACTGACGGATACAGGACATGGCGGAGTGACTCCACGCTTGAAATAATGCCGGCTTCTTCATTATATGCCGGTGCGAGAATGGTAATTGACGGAAGCATGTTTTTACTGAAGAGGAAGTCCGGCGTTTTCAGTGCCATCAGTTTTGTTTGTCGACGGGCTTCCCGCTGTGCAAATGCGGTCAGCAGGAAGTAGAACAGGGTGATGGTGATACTGTAAAAACTGAAGAAATACAAAAAACTCCTTGATGCACCGGCAATCATGGCGGGCAGTGATGTATTTCCTGCCGCAAATGACCGTGCAAGAAAAGCCGGGAGAATCGCCATGATTCCAAAAAGGATCACCACCAGGGGAAGCCGGGGAACATACTCGTTTTTATTTCCGGTTCTGCTGTATATTTCCGTTTTTTGCGGAATACCGATTTTCTGGAGTATGCCCGGTGTGAGATACATTTGTAATTCCTGCAGCCAGGGGGGCCTCTGAATACATCCGTGACTGAATGGCTGCAATGACAAATCGTTCAAGTTTATCATCGTGATTTGAATTCAGAAAGGAGATGATGTCGCTGATTTTCCCTGTTGCAAGTACTGCGGTAATTATTTCCCGTGCGGTTGCGTTTGTTTCTTCTTTCCTGTGGAGCAGGTAGTAATCAAGACGTGCGGCAAGAACACGGCAGAGATACGAGTGTTGTTCATTGTCCTTCTCGATACCGAGCCGGTCGTTGAGAAAAAGGAAAACATCGTTTGATTTCTTCACCATTGCCGAGAGACTTTGCAGTGCGTGTTCACGGTGTTCGGGATTACGCGCTTTCCCGAGAAGGATGAGCGCATTGGCCTTTCCCGGACGGGCTGCCAGTGCGGCACATGCCTTCCGGGCAATGGTTGTATCCGGGTCCTCAAGATAATCTGAAGGATTTATTGTGTATGGATAGGACTCGAGAAGACAGTCCAGCGCTTTAATGCGCATGGAATATTCTGCGTCCGGGTCGGTAAAGACGCGCATAAGGTATGTTCCGAAATCCTTGAAGGGGGCAAGCCGGGCATATTCGAGAATCAGGGAACGGATTTCAGGCTCGTTACGTGTTTCCAGATCTGGAAAGAGCGCTATGAAACTTGACTGGAAATCCAGTAAAAGTCCGGTTATCTGCTTTATAAAGCGGTCGCTGGTTCCCTGAAGGGTGTCGATAATATCCGGTAAGGCCGAAGAAATGCCAAGTCTGGCCAATGAATGAATGGCGTAAAGTTTAACAGACTCTTTTCGTTCCTGTTTCAGTGCAGTGGCCAGAGCCCGTTTTGATCGGTCCGTATCAAGATAACCGAGATAGTGCGCAGCGCTGCTTCTGATAAACACTGAACGCGCACGGAGGCGGCGGATCCAGTACATGTCAATGCGGCAAGCCAGAACCAGGTTTCTGAACCTGGATTTTTCCGCATCGTCGGGGACAACCGTTTGAAGGAGCGTAATCCATGCGTTCAGAAGCGCCTGTTTCTTCCGGCAGGACAAAGCTGTTTGTTTATGATTTGCAGTTCCGGTTGTCAGTATGGACATGAGGTTGCGTTCCGCCCATAAACCCAGATTTCTGTTTCGTACCCTCCCGAGCGACTGTAATAACCAGAGTACTGCCATTACGGCAGAGAGGCACAGAATTCCGGCCAAAAACGAGTCAGCAAAAACGCTCATGATTGTGACCTCAACAGATTGTCTGCAAGACCGAGCAATTCCGTTTTATGAAACGGCTTCTTAAGGAAATGCACTATTCCCTTTTCGACCGCCATTTGGAGGTATGTTTCGTCTTTCCTCCGTGAAATGAGAATAAAGGGGACAGATGATGTTTTTCCGTTCATGCGGAGTATGTCGTATACTTCAAATCCGTTTACCTGAGGGGCCATGGCTTCTGCGATGACAAGATCGGGAGTTTGATTCGCCATGATTTGTTCCGCAGATGATCCGTCGGGAATAGTCGTGAGACGGTATCCCTTTGCTGCAAAGAACGGTTCAAGAAACCGTACATAGGATTCATCGGGTTCAACAAGAAGAATGTTTTTTTGCAGATACCTGAGCGCGGTCTGTTCCTCAAGACTGTCACAGAAACCGCCCGCAGGATTCTGTCTGGCATGAGCAAGGCGTGCTCCCAGGGCTTTTTCTGTTTCCCGTACAACTTCCGCTTCGGGTACCTGTGCCAGCTCGGAGAGATAAACAACAGCGGTGGAGAGTATGGGCGGCTCAATGGTGAATTCAGTGGTACCGGCCATATGCCGGACTTTTTCAACCAGTTGCCGGACCTTGTCAGGACCGGTTTTCTCTGCGATACAGGCAATATGCGGTGAATCGAGCGAGAATCTGCGCCAGCCTGCTTCTCCGGAAAGGGTGTTGTCCACAACATATTCAAGGGCATGGATCATCTCGTCTCCCGCTTTTCGTGAATACGTACGGTTTACGGATTCGAGATTGTCGAGAGAAAAATAGAGAAAGGCTGATTCCGGAGCAGTGTCTCGCTTGAGCCGGATAATTTCATTGCGGAAGGCTTCATTGTCCGCGGTTTTATCCGGAAAGAGAAATCTGTTTTGTGCAAACAGCGCATCATCTTTTGCCGCGAAGGTGCCGCATTCAAGCGCTTCAAGAGCACTGATGTGTTGCGTGATGTTTTCCCGAAGAACCTGTCCATGCTGGGGCGCAATCATCGAGATGTCGAGCGGCATGAGCGAGCGCATGACCGGTGAAAGAATTTCATGAGAGGGCATGTAATGCGCGTGGAATGCTTTCATTTTCTCAATGTAGTCGGGGCCGGCAAAAAGTTCCGTGCTGGAATCGAGCGATCCGAAAAGGTCGCTCGAGAAGAGTACGCCGGATTGCAGATCGTATGTCATGATGCATCCCGGACAATGGCAGTAGGGCGCCGGCAGAAACCGCAGGGTCCTGCCGCTTGAGAAAGACCATTGCCAGCTGTTCTCCGAGACAAGATAGGGTTCATTCTGTATGCCGTAATAGCGCACCAGGAGCGAGGTCCTCCAGTGCATGGCTACCGGAACAGTTACTCCGCTTTTGTTAAACTCGGTGAGCGATCCGCAGATATCCGGATCCTGATGGTGTGCAATTATGAGGGCAATATTTTCAAGGGGGATGAGGGATGAAACCGCGTCCCGAACCTGCGGGAAGTCAATGACCGAACCGGGATCAACCAGTACTGCTTCTGATCCGTCAATGATGAGATACGGATTACAGTCAATAGAGTCGTTTTCGAAACGGGCGCCTACCCAGTAAATCCCGGAAGCGATCTCTACCGGCTGCTGATGTTTTTCAGAATCTTTGCTCTTCATGTAGAAAGTATAGTCTCCGTATGCCGGTTTGGCAAAATCCAGTTGTCTGGCCGGCTTTTTTTCTTGCGTTTCCCTGTTTCTTCCTGTACGATGGTGTATAAAGAAAGTAACTTGATGTATGAACAAGAATAGAGAAAATCACTTTAATTTTGTCTCTCTTCCGCGTGGAGGATATCTGGCTGATACCGAGGCCGGATATATACAGTTTGGCGCGCCCCCGGAAACAATCAAGGACACCATGACCATGGGAAAAGGGGTTCCCCACGTCTATGTAGTCATGGAGAAGATGTTCGACTGGGCAAAGGGCATCAGTCTTGCGGAAATTGAGTTTCCGCTTTATTACAACTATTTCATCAAAAAAACGAAGACCCATGTGTTGTGCAGGAAAGATCAGGTAAAACGGCTCAAGGCCATGCTTCAGGAAGCCCTGTTTGGACCGAAAAAAATCGATCTTTCAATTGATTATGATGATGATTGTCCGGGCTGTTCCATTCCCGACATCCGCAAGGAGATGAACTATTTCCGCGCAGGAATGAAACTTACTGATGTCGTGGGTATCATGGTTTTCGAAGACCGGTCATGCACTGTCGGTGACGCAACCATTACATATGATGACGAGGGAACTTTCAGTATCTTTCACGGAAAGAAACTTGTTGCTTCCGTTCCGGGGTCTTTTTCGTATAAGCCGTCCTATTCCATCGGCGAGCGCCTTCCCGAGCCCTATAATCCGCCCCTTTTCAGCGTAACCTGTCTCGGTCCGAGTCATGGATTTGACCCTACGCAGAACACCTCCGGATATATTATCTGGCTGAATCATCACGGTATCATGATCGATCCGCCGGTAAACTCCACGGAATGGCTCAGAGATTCCAATGTCAACCCGAAACTTATTGACGGTATCATTCTGACGCATTGCCATGCGGATCACGATGCCGGAACGTTCCAGAAAATCCTTGAAGAAGGCAAAATAACCATTTTTTCTACCGAGACAGTCATGATGAGCTTCCTGCGCAAGTACGCTGCTCTTTCAGACATGTCTGTGGCGAATTTGATGAAACTTTTTACCTTCCATCCGATCAGGATCGGGAAGCCGGAATTCATTCACGGCGGAAAGTTCCAGATGTTTTATTCTCTCCACTCGATTCCCACGTTCGGTTTCAAGATGGATTTCCAGGACCAGACCTTTGTTTATTCCTCTGATCACAATAATGATCCGGCGGTGCACAAGAAACTTCTCGACAGCGGTGTCATAACACAGAACCGTTACCAGGAATTCAGGGATTTCCCCTGGGATTCGAAGGTGATATACCATGAGTCCGGCGTTCCCCCGCTTCATACGCCAATTTCCTATCTCAATTCACTGCCGAAGGATCTGCAAAAGAGGATAATCGTATATCATATTGCTGCGAAGGATTTTCCGACGGATACATCGCTCTCGCTTGCCACTTTTGGTATTGAGAAGACCCTTGTGTTCCCCACAACGACGCCGTATTACGACAAAGCGTACCAGGTTCTCAATGTGCTTAATCATCTGGATTTTTTCAGCGACATGGAGATTACCAAAGCCCAGTCGTTTTTGACCATTGTAAAGGAAGAACATTTCAAAAAGGGCGAGTATATAATCCGGAAAGGTACCAGGGGAGACAAGTTTTATGTCATCCTTTCCGGGAATGTGTCGGTTGCCGGAGAAGGGCTTGAGCATCGGAAAATTTACGGTACCTATGAGTATTTTGGCGAAGTGGCCATTATTACCGGGCAGGAACGACAGGCCGATGTTCTCGCTGAAACTGATGTTATCGCCTACTCCGTCGGGCGTGATGAGTTTCTGGATTTCATTGAAGGAACTGAATTCAAACAGACGCTGGTACGGCTTGCGAAAGTGCGCAGCAGTGACTCCTGGAATCTTCTTTCCGCGAACCCCCTTTTCCGTTATTGCTCGTCGTATCAGAAAACATGGCTGGAATCGATTCTCATGCCGATAAAAAAGACTGGTTCGGGAGTGCTTGTTCGTGAAGGTGAACGGCTTGAATGTGTGTATATCATACGCAAGGGGATGGTACAGAGAACCCGGAACGGACAGAAAGCCGGAACCCTGAAGCGCGGT
>CAZQEF010000047.1:0-4237 GCA_964592325.1 uncultured Treponema sp.
GTCCCCAGATACCGGCCATGATCTTGCCGTTCGGTCCCTGCATGGTTGCCATGTCGAGCCAGCTCTGGATGTAGTTCTTTTTGACCTTGTTCATGTCGAGAACCTTGTTCAGGTCAACAACCTGTCCTTTCTTGACAAAATTCTCGAGAAGACCAGGCTGCGGGAAGTCGGCAATATCGGGGGGATTCCCGCCGTCAACGCGTATGGCAATTGAGGCTTCGAATTCCTTGGATCCCTCATACTGAATGGTGATACCCGTCAGTTTTTCAAAATCCTTGACCGATTCCTTGAATTTGACCGCATCGGCATCCACGAACGGTCCTGCCATGGTTACCACTTTGCCGCGTACATTGGCGTAGGGGTCATTTCCTGACGAAGCAGTTGCTCCGGACGAATCCTGTCCGCCTGCGGCAAACAACGGTACTGCTGAAAGAACAAGCAGTACTGCCAACAGTGAAAACAATCCTTTTTTCATGTTTTCTCTCCTTCCTTTCAAGTTACTCCTTCTACCGAAGGATCTATGATATGTGAATGTCCTCAACACGGGCATCCTGATATCCACTGTTCATGTGGTCGAACGTTCAATAAGTGTTACCTGCAGATTTACTTTCTGTACGACATGGGGCTCATCATGATGTGCTATCCGCTCCGAAAGGAGCGTTGCTGCGACCCGTCCCGATTCGGCAAGATGCTGGCTGATGGTTGATATTTCCATCCAGTCCGACGCGTCAATATCATCGAATCCGAGTACGGCAACGTCGGCAGGAATACGCAGCTGGCGGCTCCTTATCGCCTTCAGGGCGCCAATGGCCTGGAGGTCGGACATGGCAAAGATGGCGCGAAGCGGCTTTCCCGAATCAAGAAAGGCTCCAATTACATTTTCCGCATCTTCAACCGCTGTATCTGATTCAAGTATAGAATCTTCATGAATCTTGTGCCCGTTTTTTTCCAGCTGTTCCGAAAAACCGCTAAACCGTATGTCGGACGGATGAAGACTGTAGGATATATCCCGGTTCTTGTCGCCGATGAACGCGCAGGGAAAATAATCCTTTTCAAGAAACAGATCGGCCGCGATCTGCCCTCCCCGGTAGTCATCAGCCACAACACTTGAGAACGCAGTGTCGTCACAATCTACAAGAATCGTTTCCATTCCCGAATCAAGCAGATATTTTCGCTGTTCCGAACTGAGCCGAACCGACATCAGAATGACTCCGTCCAGTCGCCGGGTAAATGGAACCGATGACACGTATTCATCAAGCTGTTCACTTGATTCGATGGTATACACAACCATCTCGTAACCTTTTTCCCTGAATACCGGAACCATGCCCCGGAGCCGCTGTACAAATGACGCAGCCGGAAAAAAGGGGGTAAGAATGCCGATACGCCCCACATTGCGCTGGGCACGCCGCCCCGCATTTCCCTGGGGGATGTAATCGAGCATTTCCATGACGGAAGCAATTCTTCCGGCGGTTTCTTCATTTACACTCGCCGGATTATTGAGAAACCGCGAAACGGTAGTAATGCTTACACCGGAAGCATGTGCAACATCATAAATGGTCGCCCTTTTTTTCCGCTTCTCCATTGCTCCTCCAGATGTAAATGTAGTGAAAGTACTTTCACTGTTTCAAAGTGTAAGCGAGGTATTTCGATACGTCAACAGATTTTTTACCCGTCATTTGTTGTATTATTCATCAAATAACCGCATGGTATTGACGTTATTCCCCCTTCGGACTATCATTTCAGGTGAAAGTACTTTCATTCCTGAAGATGGGAGATCAATGACATACCGAATAGAACACGACGAATTTGCACCTCACACCCTTCCGCTTGAAGAAACACTGTTTCACTGCGCAAACGGATACCTCGGCGTACGTTCAAATTTTGAAGAGGGGCAACCGGAAGGGATCCGTGGCATACGGGGAACCTATATAAATGCCTTTTATGACACCCATCCCATTCACCACCCCGAAAAGCTGTACGGTTTTCCGGAAACCGGAGAGAAGATTCTCAATGTAACTGATGTCCAGAGCATAACACTTTCGGTTAACGGGGAACCAGTCAACCTCAATACACTCAACACATCCGGATACCACCGTTTTCTCGACATGAAGAACGGTTATTCCGGGCGTACGGCAGTCTGGACGGGCGAGTCCGGAAAGAGAATCCGTATATCAGCCCGCCGGCTTGCGTCCTTTGTTGTGCCGGAACTGTTCGTACTGGAATACACCGTGGAAGCGCTTGACGGGCTGGATATATGCCTCGAGCCCGCCGTATACGGATCGGTAAGCAATTATCATGATTCTTCCGATCCGCGCGTTTCGGGTACCGCATTCAGTCCGCTCAGTGTAGATACGGTTACCGTTAACGGAACCAGAATCCTTGTCGGATCCCGAACCGGTGAATCTTCGCTGCAATTATGCACGGGCGTCGACCATCTCATCTCTTGTTCTGACGGATCAGAACCTGCACTGACCGCAACGAAGACCAGGAACAGCGCATCGTTAAAAATTGAAACAGCCCTGAATCCCGGTGACCGTATAACCATACTCAAAAGAGCGGTATTCTGTGATTCCCTTCGCCATAACGTGCCGGCAGAAAAAGCAGTTGAAATCCTTGATTCCCTTGACGGCGTAAATTTCGATACCATCCTTTCACGCCAGCAGACATATCTTGCCTCTTTCTGGGAAACCGCCGCAGTTTCCATAGAGGGTGATGATGAATCACTGCGGGGATTATTGTTCAACATCTACCATTTGCTGCAAAGCGCGCCACGGGACCAGTATTCCCATATCCCGGCAAAAGGATTGAGCGGCGAAGGTTATGAAGGGCATTATTTCTGGGATACTGAAATATACATGCTTCCGTTCTTCCTCTACACAAAACCTTCCCTTGCGCGCAACCTGCTTGAATACCGGTATACCACGCTGCCCGAAGCACGAAACCATGCACGGGAGCTGGGACATACCCGCGGGGCGGCGTATCCCTGGAGGACAATAACCGGACGCGAATGTTCCGCATACTTTCCCTCGGGCAGCGCACAATACCACATCAATGCCGACATTGCCTGGGCGCTCTGGCGTTATTGGGAAGCAACGGGAGATGAGGAATTCCTCTATACCCGTGCAGCCGAGATACTCTTTGAAACTGCCCGGATATGGATTGAAACCGGTAATTTCCATAAAGGGAAATTTCACATCCATACGGTGACCGGTCCTGATGAATATACCTGTCTTGTCAACAATAATTACTACACCAATGCCATGGCGCGAGGAAACCTCCTTTTTGCCTGTGAAGTCCGGGACCAGATGGCAGCGCACGCCCCCGGTGAACTCGAAGCCCTCTGCAAAAAGATTGATCTTTCTCCGGATGAACCCGTTCTCTGGAAAAAGGCAGCTGAAGCCATGGTTCTCCCCTATGATCCGGATCTTGACATCAATCCCCAGGATGATTCTTTTCTGGAGAAACCGGTTTGGGATTTTGAATCAACGCCGGAATCGCACTACCCCCTTCTGCTGCATTATCACCACATGACGCTCACGCGCTTTCAGGTATGCAAACAGGCGGACACCATACTTGCCTATCTCCTGCTCGATTCCGGCGAGAAAATGAGTACCATACGGAACAGTTTTAACTGGTATGAGAAAATCACTACCCATGACTCATCGCTTTCTTATGCTGCTTTTTCGCTCATGGCCGCACGTCTCGGCGATTCCGAAAAAGCCTTCCGGTATTATGAGCGGACCGTTTCACTCGACCTGGAAGACATTCAAAAAAACACACGCGACGGCATACACGCGGCTAATATGGGCGGTACCTGGATGGCCACCATACAGGGTTTCGGGGGATTTCGCCCGGTACAAGGGATTGCGTCTTTTACTCCCGTCCTTCCCCCGCACTGGAGCAGCCTCACCTATCGGATCCGTTACCGGAATACAGTCATGCAGGTTCAAATTGACCGCGAAGAACTGTTCATTGAGCGAATTGACGGACCGGCGCAAATGATTCTTGTATACGGAAAAGAATACCATCTTGATACCGCTGTCCGGGTTCCATACGGCAGGAGGGTTGAGTGAAAATTTCCGCAGTGCTTTTTGATCTCGACGGCGTAATCGTGGATACCGCAAAGTTTCATTTCCTCGCGTGGAAACGGCTTGCTGATTCCCTGAATATCCCCTTTACGGAAGAAGACAATGAACGTCTCAAAGGCGTCTCCCGCAGTGAGAGTCTCTCCATCATC
>CAZQEF010000047.1:4247-8236 GCA_964592325.1 uncultured Treponema sp.
ACGAGATGTACTATTCGCCGGAAGATCTCGAACTTCTGATGGAAAAGAAGAACAAGTGGTACATACAGTATATTGAAACACTTTCACAATCCGATATTCTTCCGGGTTTCATGCAGGTTATTACCTGGTGCAAGGAGACCGGACGAAAAACGGCGATAGTGAGTGCCAGCAAAAATACTGAAACGATAGTGAACAGACTCGGCATCCGGTACCTGTTTGACGCGGTAATCGACGGCAGCCGGGTCACCAGGGTAAAACCGGATCCAGAAGGATTTCTTCTCGCGGCACATGACCTTCGCGTGCCGCCGGGACATTGTCTGGTCATTGAAGATGCGGCCGCCGGTATCCGGGGAGCAGTCGCCGCGGGAATGCATTCCGTCGGAATCGGTGATCCGGCAATTCTCGATTCGGCAGATATTGTAGTGCCCTCGCTTGATCTGCTTGACACGTCAACACTGGAAAGTCACTAGTTACTTGCGTTTCAGGACGAGCACCCGGAAACCGCGGTTTTTTTTGTCGGCTATCCTGCTGAATATTGTTCCCGCCCCCAGATCAAAACGATGCATGGACGTACTGCTTCCCGCAATGATGACCATGGCGCCGGGAGCCGTTAACGAAGCAAGCGACTCAAGCAACAGTTCATGGGCTGTGGGAACCGCTTCTTTTTCATACAAAACCACAACTGTATCATAGATACCCTCAACCTCCCCGAGGAGGGAACAATGATGGGCCGTAACCGGCTTTCCGGTACAGGCCTGCACGTTTTTTTCGGTAATGCACAGGGAAAGATAGTCCCGGCAGGCAACATGCAACGAGGAAACCTGGTGAAAATCCGGAGAAGACAGGGCAACGGGAACATATCCCTGACCGGGATTTACGACCAGGGTCGAACCGCAAGCCGCATGTTTATCAAGCATCTGCAAAACCAGCCGCGTTGTGTATGAAAGCGAATCAAACTCGCCGATACCCCAGACCGTATCAAGCATGAGAGGATTTGAACCTGCATCAAAAGAAACAGAGGAACGGATATATGGAGAAAGATGTTGATTGACTCCGTCATGGGACATGTTACGGTAGTGAAAAACGGTATATTCGCGTGTCTTGTTCCTGAACAGGATGGTACCACCGGCTTCCCGGATAACCCCTTCCGCAAAATCCGAAAGCGTCCGCACAACCACGACCGCGACAGTACCTGCAGGAGCGGCCAGACGCGAAAAATCGGCAAGCATGGTGCGTATCGCCGGCAGACCCGCCTTCGCGGGTATGTTTGAAAGTACCAGATCAAATGTCTCATCAAATATATCAGCGGCTCCGAGGGAGGAACGGGTTTCAACATCGAATCCGTTTTCACGGCAATTCATTTCGGTAAAGGCAAGAGCAAGCGCATCGCGGTCAACAGCAAGAATACGCGAATCAGGATAATTCCCGTGCAACGCAAGCGAAAGGACACCGGTTCCGCAGCCGATATCGGCGATACGCGCCCGTTGCGGCAACGGCAGTTCTTTCATAACGGAAGAAATCAGAAGCGTGGATCCTGCGTCCACCTCATTACAACAGAATAACTCCTGTGAGGTATTGAGGGTGCTCTTTTTCCCGAAAAACTGAACCGGGATTTTCTTGAAGATATACGGAGTTACATCGGGCATGCCCAGTATGTACCATACAGCACGGTTTTTATCAACAACAATATGTCGGGCACCACCTGAAGTTTCCTTGTGACGCCATTATTCCTGCACAAAAAACGTTTTCATGACCGTATCAAATATTTCTCCGATGTGTTCGTCCTCTTCCGCGAGAACGGTACAGGACGCGATATAATACCGTTGCTGATATTGGTAATAATAAAAGAACTGACGGAGATGATGATCATACTGTACGTTTTCAATCACAAGCTTCCAGGATGCTGCTCCGCTGCCGGATTCAAACGGTTCAGATGAAATAATGACACACTGGTCAATGACCTGCATCATCATTCTCTTGTTGGCGGCAACATATTCTTCAATATCGCCGTCGTACGCTTCATCGGAAACAACAATATTCTGCATGAAACCGCCTCTGACCGGTCCGGCGGCAAGGTCATACTGCAGCCCGGGGTAGCTGGTAACGGTCCAGCCCTCCGGAAGGTTAAAGGAAACAGCACCCGATTCGTACCGGCAGGGAGTCTGCGCGGCGAGAAACAGGGAAATCAACAGTAACAGCGGAACAGGATATCTTTTCATCCGGTATTGATACTCCTTGAAATCTGCGCAGCAGTATAGGTGCAAGTGTACCCGTATTATCTGAAATATTCAAATTTTCTTTATTTGGAGGTATTTGACACAAACCGGTCCGCATGGTAGTTTTCACTATCATGAAAAAAGTATTGGCATCACTTGTTGTTGCAGCCCTGATGGTATGTCATGTCCCACAACTTGCAGCAGAAGAAACGGAAGCGGAACCCCGGTACCGGGAAAAGAAGAATTACATCCTCGGCATTGGCGGCATGGCGTTCAGCAACCTTGCACTCTTTTCGATAAACAAGTATATCGGGAAAACCGAGTTTTCCAGGGTATGCTCGGAAAGTATGCGTAACCACCTTACCTGCAAATGGCAATGGGACAGCAGTACCTTTCGGGTCAACCAGCTCGGGCACCCGTACCAGGGATACACCTACTACGCCGCCGGCCGCGCAAATAACCTCAACGCGCTTGAATCAACCCTTCTCACCGCGATGGGAAGCTATACCTGGGAAGTATTCGCCGAACGGGTTACTCCGGCGGCCAATGACTTCATCTCGACCACGGTCGGCGGTGTCGCGCTGGGAGAAATGCTTCACCGTATTTATCTTGATACGTACACAGACAACCGGATCATTGCATCGCTGATAAGCCCCATGGACGCCGCCAACGATCTGGTTAACGGCAGAAAACAGCGTCCGACTCATTCAAAAATCCGGTCATTAACATTCAGCGCCCTCAGCGGATACCGCGTGCTGGATGATCGAAGAAACAACGAGCACAATTCTGATAAAAGCTACCACACCGTTGCGACCGGATTCACGTTTGATTTGCGGTACGGTGATCCCTATGCAAGGCGAACAAAGTCCATTTATGACCATTTTGATTTTGCTGCGGGATTCGAAGGCGGCTACCTCTGGTATGACAGCTACATTGTGTCCGATGGAGTTCTTTTCTCGGTTACTCCCAAACAGGGAGGCCCTTCATGGACAAGTTACGGGATGAATCTCCACTTTGATTACTACTCGAACCCGCTCATGGATTTTTCCGCAGATTCAGTCACATTCAGCATACGAAAAGAACGTCCGGATGAAGATGCCGTTTCATACCGCCTTAAAGCTGATGTCGGTGCCATTCTCTTTGGAGCCAGCTCCTTTATGCGAAATGAGCTCCAGCCTGAACTCAAGAAGCAAAGCCAGCGTATGTATGGTGTTGGTGGCATGGCAAAATTATCAACGGAATTTGTGTTTCCTGTCGGCGCGACGGTTTCTGCCCAAACGGCGCATTACTATATGGTAATACTGCCCCATACCGTTCCTGATTCGGAAGGCATCGTACTGTACAACACTTCCTCTCTTTCAATCAAACAACGTGTCAACAATACCGTGTCTGTGGGAGCCATCACGTCATTTTCCTGGAAAAAAACCAGACATGAAAAACTCCCGGATCATGACAAGATGTTGTACAAGATTTCAACGTTCCTGGAAAGAAGCCTGTAATAACCGGCATTACCCGTTCACATCACCAAAGAGTGCGCCGCCTTTAACCAGCCAGGATATGCCGAACGCAAAAAGCATTATTGTTTCCAGAATCAATACCGCGTAATCACTGCCGGGGAAAGAAGTACCTTTCCATAACAGTGCGGGAATCATGGCGGCCATGCATATCAGTATGAGGCTGCCGCAGATACGGTATACCAGATTTCGATACCATTTTGCCGTATGTCTTTCTATTGCCGAATTTGACCTGGTAAAAAGAAAAAGCGCGTTGAAC
>CAZQEF010000048.1:0-8156 GCA_964592325.1 uncultured Treponema sp.
TCGGGTGGCCACGGTACTGTCCACGCCCCCGCTCATCGCAGAAAGAATTCTTGCCATGTCAGTCCTTCCCGGCGGCCGTCCCGCCGGTTTCATTGTCATGCAGCTCACGTTCGAGTGAATGATTCACACCGAAGAGTTCGGCAAGTTCCCGGAAAGTCCGTGGAGGCTTGTATTCTTTCCCTGTCCGTTTGATTGCCTTATGGTTCCGCACCGCCCGGATGAGGATGTTTTTGGGGGTATGGCTCATATCTATGAACTCAACAAGCTGAACCTTATATCCGCAGCTTTCCAGAAGCTCGGCACGGAGAGTGTCGGTAAGAAGGGCGGCAAACCGTTCCCGAACGATTCCGTGACGGAGCAGCGGGGAAAACGGGCGGGCTGCTTCATTACGCGCGGAGCCGGAGGCAAGCTGTGTGTTCAGTTCATGCTGACAGCAGGGAACAGCGAGTATGACCGGTGCATTCCACCGGACTGCCTGCGCGATGGCGAGGTCGGTGGCCGTATCACAGGCATGGAGGGAGACAACCATATCGATTGCTGAGCTGTCCGTGTATCCTGCGATATCTCCCACGGCAAACGTAAGCCCGTCATATCCGCAGGTGCGCGCAAGAACAGCGCAGCGGTCAATAACATCCTGCTTCAAATCGAGACCGGTAATGGAAACCGGGAGGCCTTCCATGGTGTGAAGATAATGATATAACGCGAAGGTCAGATAGGACTTGCCGCAGCCGAAATCCACAACGCGGAGCGGTTCCCCCGATTTCCCGGCTGCCGCTTTTTTGAGTTCCGGCAGCACATCGGAAACAAATTCGAGGAAACGGTTTATCTGACGGTATTTCGGATATTTCGACTTGTACACGGTTCCATCCGCCGCCATGACTCCAAGATCCACCAGATAGGGAACCGGGATTCCCTCGGGAATGATACGCTGTTTTTGACGGTCATGGGTGAGGTTTGTTTGTTCCGGCCCGAATCCGGAGCAGGCGCAGGCCGTTCCGGACCGGGGCAGTGTTTTTTCCGGCGCGAATACCACCGACAAGGTGCCTTTTTTTCCCCTCATGACCGAACGAACTCCATCCGGACAGGAGAAAGTTCCCCGGGAGAAAAGCCCGGAAAAACAGACATCAAGAAGTGCCGTTGTTTCCTGCTCTGAAAGATTCCGGTGAAATGCCTGCCGATCAATCAGGAATTCCGCCTGTATCTGTGTATCTTTCCGGTTCGGGATCCTCCGCAGCCTGATTTTTTTTGAACGGGAGGCAAGCATGTCGGGCGGAGTTTCGGCGCGGAAAATATCAGGAGACTGTTTGGCGTGCGGAATGGCAGTCGGCGCAGAAATCGTCCCCGTTGAGAAACAGGTCAGGACGATCTCCGCTGCAAGTGCTGCTGTTGTTTCGGGATGAGTGGTCATGAGCCGGATTAAACCGTTTCGGCGTCCTGGTAATCGTTCTTGGCGGTGCGTGCAGATTCGGTGTATTTCCTCGCGATTTCCCGGTTTTTGCCGATTTCTTCCGGTGTAATCTTGCGGATAACCTTTGCCGGGTTCCCGTAGATCATGGATCCGGAGGGAAATTTCTTTCCTCCGGTAACAAGTGATCCTGCTCCCACAACGGAGTTCTCCCCGATTACCGCGCCGCGGAGAATGATCGCGCCCATTCCGATAAGGGTATTGTCTCCTATCGAAGCTGAGTGGATTACCGCGCAGTGCCCCACCGTTACGCCGGAGCCGATTACGCAGGGAGTGTCTTCGTCACAGTGTACGACTGCCCCGTCCTGAATGTTGGTGTTTTTGCCTATATTGATCGGGGCGATGTCTCCGCGTATGGAAGCGGAAAACCATACGGAAGAGCTTTCTTCAAGAATTACTCTCCCCGCAACTTCAGCCGTACTGGCCACGAAAACCGATTCGTGAATTTCCGGAATATCACTCTTTATTCGGTGTACCATGCTGACAGCATATCAGATTTATCGGGATTGGGAAAGCTCGCGGAGTGTTTCCGCCACATTCATGCCATAAATCCGGTTTATTGTATCCCCGGCCAGTACATCATCGGGAGATCCCCGATCAACGATACGGCCCTCGTGCATGATGATGAGCGTGTCTGCAAAACGACGGGCCAGGAAGAGATCATGGAATACACCGATTGCCGCGCACGGTTTCCCCCGGGATATTCCGGAACTGATCCGGTCAAGGAGATCCAGCTGATAACGGAGGTCAAGGTGATTCGTCGGTTCATCGAGAAGCAAAACCGCGGCGTCCTGGGCAAGGGAACGGGCAAGATACACCCGCTGAAGCTGTCCGCCGGACAACGTGGTAAGCGACTGATCCGAGAGTTCAAGAATCCCGCAGTCCGAAAGCGCCTGCGCGGTTGTATCCCGGTCTTCCCGGGAGAGCGACCGTTTCCAGCCGCTTCCCTGGCGGGCATATCTGCCAAGTCTGACGGTTTCATGAACGGTAAAGGGAAAAGCCGGAGGCGCAAGCTGAACCAGCAGTGCTGTTTCCCGGGCCGCTTCGCGGGGCGTGAGGTCAGCCCGTTCTACCAGTTCTCCTGCGCGGGGATGTCCCGGATCGGCCGGGCGGATGAGAAGATTCCCCCGGTATGGGAGAATGCCGGAAAGAACGCGTAGGAGGGTAGTTTTTCCGCAGCCGTTTGGTCCGATCACCGCAAGGCGTTCTCCATGATGGAGTGAAAAGGTAATGTCGTGCAGAACGGATTTTTTCCCGGCATATCCCGCGGAAAGGCCGGTTGCGGTTATGATGACCGGACGATTCATGCACCGCTCCTTCGGGACGCAAGATAGATATGAGCGAAAACCGGAGCTCCCAGAAGCGCGGTTACCGCTCCGACAGGGAGTTCCGCAGATGTATATACGGTGCGGCACAGGAGATCGGCGAGCACCATGAATGAACCGCCAAGAAGAAAAGAAAAAGGGATGAGCGTGCGGTGGGAGGGACCCCATACACGGCGTACCAGATGGGGTATGGCAAGATCCACAAATCCGATTACTCCGGTAAAGGCGACAGTACAGCCGGTGAGAACCGATGCAAGCAGGATGAGGATGTTTTTTGTCCTGCGGACCGGTACGCCGAGGGAGGCTGCTTCGTCGCTTCCGAATGTGAGTATGTCAAGTTCCCGCCGGTAAGTGAATACGATAAGGGTGCACAGCGAGGCGACAGGAAAAAGGACAACGAGGGGTCCGGTTCCCCTGAGCGCGAAACTGCCCAGCTGCCAGGAGAGAATGTTTTTCAGTCCGTCGGCAGAGAGCACCGAAAGAAGGGTAAGTATCGCGTTCAGGAAGAGGGAAAGGATCATTCCCGAAAGGATGATGGTGTTGTTGCTGAACGAAGGGTCTATGGATCGGGTAAAGCGGAGAAGCAGGAACATGGCAATGATGCTTGCCAGGAAACCTGCCGCAGGAACGGTAATCATACCGTGAAGTACACCGGTCAGGCCGAACAGAATAACACTTCCCGCGCCAAGGGACGCACCGGAAGATACTCCGAGCGTAAAGGATGACGCAAGCGGGTTTTTAAGTACCGACTGCATTACCGCGCCGCTTACCGAAAGGGCTGCGCCGGCAATAAAGGCAAGCAAAACCCGGGGGAGGCGCAGGTCGGCGATTATTGCGATACGATAAGCCCGTATGCCGTTGTCGGGCGGTACGGCGGTAATCCGCGACATGAGTATTTGAACCGTTTCCCCTGGCGGAACGGCAATGGATCCGGTTCCGACCGCTGTCAGTATGGTCAGAAGTGAGAAAAGGATGCATATGAGCAGAAACAGCCGTTCTTTACTCATTCTGGCTCTCCGGGAAACAATGACGGTTGAATGATTTCGGCGATCTCTTCCAGTGTGCGGGTTACCGGCGGCGCAGGCTGGGAACTGGATTCATGTCCTATCGAATATACGCGGCCCTGTTTCACCGCGGATACGGCGTTCCAGCCTTGTCGTGAAAGGATGTCTTCAGCGGCCTCTTTTTCGGGAACGTTCGTCAGAATGACCTGCGGGTTTCTCTCCAGCACCTGTTCCGCGTTGACCGCGAGCCAGCCGTTCATGTCAGAGAAGATGTTGCGCCCGCCGGCAGCAGTGATGAGTTCATCAAGATAGACCCCGTTCCCAAAACTGTACAGCCTCGGTGCCGATCCGATTTCCATGTACACGGTTTTCCGTTCTTCTTCGGACAGCATTTGTGTTTTAGTCGTGATGCGCTCAATCTCTGACTCCATTTTTCTGATAACTGTTTCTCCTTCAGTTTCCCGTCCGCACACACGGGCAATCATGCGCACATCATTCATGATGTCTTTGATGGTAGAACTTACCGGAATGTATATGATTGCCACTCCTCCGGTTGTGAACGGGGCAAAGGGATCAGTACCGGTTGCGTCGCGGGTCATCGACGATACAAAAACAATGTCCGGCTCAAGGGCCATGATTTTTTCTGCGTCGGGGTTGATCAGGTCAAAGGCCGGCATTTCCTCCGGCAGATCTGTTGCTGGTGCCGACCAGCGGTCGATTCCGACGATATGGTCATTCAGGGAAAGGGATGAGAGTATGGCAGTCGCCGCAGGGGAAAGCGACACAATGCGGAGCTCTTCAGTCCGGGGAGCGGGTGCGTTTCTCTTTGCTGCGCAACCGGCTAGAACTGAGGCAAAAACGAATATCCATACCGGGAAGCGAAACACCGGATTGAGAACATGGGTCATGCAGATACTATAGCGGTGGTGTGCGGCGTGGGCAAGGCTGTGCCCCGAATTGAAAACAATCTGATTCCAGAGTATACTCGCTATCAGATGACATTGGTGCTTGCCTCGGATATACATGCAAATCTTTTCGCGCTCAATGCTTTTTATGCTTATCTTGAGGGACATTCGCTTGCGGGCTGCCCGCGTTTTTTTCTGGGTGATTATGTCAATCTTGGTCCGTTCCCCCGCGAGACTGTTGAACGCCTTTCTTCCGAGTCCGGCTCCGTATTCCTCCGGGGCAATCACGACCGGTATGTCATTGATGAATCCCTGTTGAAGGATAATCCCTATTTCCCGACGTCTGAAGGGATGGATCATGCCCGATGGACTCACGCACAGCTTACGGAAGAGAATCTCGCCTGGCTGCGCACGCTCCGGTCCTGGCACCGTTTTCATGTCCCGGGGTGGGATATCATTCTGTGTCATGGCACACCCGATGACGACGATTCCGGAGAGCCCATGCAGAATGTATTTTCCGGTGATAATGTCCTTTACATCAGCGGACATACGCACATTCCCCGGAATGAGATGATTCAGGGAGTGCGAATATTGAATCCCGGAAGTCTCGGCAAACCTCTGGATGGCGACAATCGCGCTTCTTTCGGCATCGTCCGGGTGTCTGAAGAAGCGGTTGAATTTGACCTTGTCCGGATACCGTATGATATTGATGGAACTGTGGCTGCCCTTGAGGAACGTAATGTTCCCTGGAGAGCGGGAATAATTCAAAGCATCAGAACGGCGGCTTATTCAAATGAACAATGAACAGAAGCGTATATTTCTGGGTGGTGATGTGTTTGGTTCCGTCGGCATGCGCTGTGCCGGGGCACTCCTTCCCGGTTTCCTGGAGAAGGAACATATTGATTTTTGCGTGATTAATGGAGAAAACGCGTCAGGCGGTACGGGAATTTCGGCGGAAGATGCGAACCGCCTTTTCGCGGCCGGCGCCGATGTTATTACCGGCGGCAATCACAGTTTTGAAAAGCGGGATTTCTGGCCTGCGCTTGAATCCATGCCGCGGCTTCTCCGGCCGGCCAATTTTCCTCCTTCAATTCAGGAATATGAAAACATGCCTCCCGGGCGGGGTTCGGTAATTGTTGAAAGAAACGGTACGCGCTTTGCCGTGCTCAATCTTCAGGGACGGGAGGACATGACACCGCTCGATTGCCCTTTTCGCGCTGCAGATGCGGCTGTTGCCGTCTGGAACGAAGAACAGGAGCCGCCCGTCATTCTTGTGGACTTTCATGCGGAATCTACCCGCGAAAAGGAAGCGTTTTCCCTCCATCTCGACGGCCGTGTGTCGGCGGTTGCCGGAACACATACTCATGTGCAGACGGCGGATGAGCGAATTCTTCCCGGCGGGACCGCCTATATAACCGATCTCGGCATGACCGGCCCGATCCGGTCCGTTATCGGTGTGGATCCCGAATTTGCCATAAAACGAAATATTACCCAGGTGCTTTACCGGATGGAATTGCCCGAAGGCCCCGGCGCACTCTGCGGCATGATCGTTACGGTGGACTGCACAACCAGAACGGCGGTCGCCGTTGAACGGATAAAAATTTCAGAAAATTCCTGATTTCCCCTTTCTGTTAAGCTAAAGTTAAGTCAGGTGAGATCCAGGAGGTTTTCCATGATTGGCAAAAACTTTACAGGAAAGATTTCAGTAGCAGCGTTAACCGTATTTTTCATTATTGCCGGGGGCTCCTGCGGTTCTTCGGGCGGCAGCGCGATTTCATATCCCGGGATTCATGTTGCTCCCGGGGAAACCATCGCAGATGCTTCGGTAGCGCATGAAGCGGTTCTCAGGTCCATCCCCGATTCCGTGCTGACCACAATCCGCTCAACCTTCGAAGTAGCATATTTTCACACCAGTCACGGAACCCATGTGTCGTACGGCGTTTTCGGACTTCCGGGGTTCAAGGCCGGTGACAGTGTCCGGTATGGCGTGAGTACATCAGGTACAGTCGGCATGCTGCATTTCCGTGACTACCACTCAGGTGGCGCCGGTTTGAGCTATGAGGATCTCTCCCAGGCAGACGATGGCAGCTGGACTACATGGGTGAATGAATCCCGGGCCTGGCTGGCGGATCCGGCGAATGCCGGAGTTACCGTATTCATGTGGTCCTGGTGCAATATTTACAATCACGATGCAGCGGCATACTGTAATTCGATGCAGACCCTTATTAATGAATACGGAGTTGGCGGTTCTAACGTCGGACCGGGACGCGCCCGTGCGAATCCGGTCAATTTTGTGTTCATGACCGGGCATGCAAACGAGAATGCCAATGTCGGCAACGCCCGGCCCAAAAACCAGGCTGACATCATTACCAATTTTTGCCGCGCGCACGGGTACTTTTGCATTGATTACTATTCGATTGACACCACAACAATGGACGGTGTCTATTATGAAGACACCAACGACGATGGACGATCCGCGTCATACGGCGGAAACTTCTATACGGCCTGGGAAGGCTCTCATACGTTGGGCGTTGACTGGTATGAAAACAGAACTGCGCCTGCTCCTGCGGGAAGCGTAGCCTACGGACAGCATAACAACCAGCATATAACGGCGAATCGCAAAGCGTTTGCGTTCTGGTGGGTCATGGCGCGGCTTGCCGGCTGGGATATTGATTGATTCAGAATTTGTCGCGGGAAAGGGGGGTGCCTATCCAGACGCCCTCCGCACCGAGATACTCGCGCCGCTGTCCCTCTATCAGGATCTGCACTGATGATACGGTGGGAAACGCGGTTGCGGTAAATACTACCTGGGCAAGCTGTCCAAGGTAGCCTTCTATTCCGTACTGGTTAAACTGGAATTCTTCACTGACATTTATTGTTGCGACTCCGTCCTTGACCGACGCGGACAGCAGCCGGGTTCCTTCCGGAATGAGTGTGCGCAGTTTTTTCGCGCGCTCCGCGCTGTTCGTGCCGGCAAAAAGCGCGGACAGTGTTTCCGAAAGCGGAGAGTCGGTACGGGGGACCTCGCGTTTTACTTCCTGACGGAGCACGCGGCCGTCCGCGTCAATGGTAACAAAGAAAAGCGGCGCTGTTCTTGTCTGGACCGGGGGATTCTCGCGGGGCGGTTTGGCAACAGGTTTTTCGGCGGGTTTTATATTTGACGCGGTTTCACCGGCTTCAGGTTTTTCGGAGACAGCCGATTGCGATTCAACCGGTTTGGCGGGTTTTGGTGCCGGTTCTTCCGGTGTCAGTATTTCAGCTTCAGGTTTAACGTCGTCTGTAGTGGTTATGGTCGGAATTTCCGGAGTTCCGGGGACTTCCGGTTCTTTTTCCGGGTTCATGGTTCCGGAAATCAGGTTCAATGCGCCGGTTTTTTCAAGAACCATGCTGATGTTTTTGCGATTGAAAAAGAATAATACGAGAACAAGCAGTATGAATGCTATCCAGAAAAGACAGC
>CAZQEF010000049.1:0-3013 GCA_964592325.1 uncultured Treponema sp.
GTTGTTTTTTAATGGCCAGGGAAGATACTCCTCACGTTGATTGTGCGTATAATAGCGAAAAACGTCATACCCCAATGACGTCATGAATGTGACAAAGGGCAATGAACCGAACGCAATTATCTCTGCCCGCCGGAGATCTTTTTGCCATGGCCGGAATTCGTCGGGACTGTATGGAACCGGCTCAACATCTTCCGTATCTGCAGTATACAGAGGGAAAAGAATAACAATGAACAGCATGCACGCAATAATACGCTTCATGTATTGCGTTCTCCAAAAATCGCCGTACCGACTCTCACCATGGTAGATCCTTCTTCAATGGCAATACGGTAGTCATTGGACATACCCATGGAAAGGACAGAGAAGTCAAGCTCGGGATATGCCTGTTCGCAAGACTGTTGAATCCGCTTCAATTTCCTGAATGATGACCGGATTTCAGATTCATCACTGGTAAACGGCGCCATGGTCATCAATCCGGTGCATTGAACATGCGTAAAATCACGAAAGGTATCAAGGGCGATGAATAGATCATCGGCTGATGGAAATCCGGCTTTCGATTCTTCTCCGGTATGCATTTCGAAGAGAACCGGTATTGTTTTGCCAAGAGTCCGGGCCCGCTTCTCCATTTCTACAAGCAGATCCATACGATCGACAGACTGGATACATGATGCAAGCGGAAGGGCTTTCACTACTTTGTTTCTCTGGAGAGAGCCGATAAAATGCAGTTTCGTACGGGGATACCGGGCAAGTATGTCGGGAAATTTCAACAATGCTTCCTGTACTTTGTTTTCCCCGAAAAGGGACTGGCCGGCCTGAATGGCCTCAATAATTTCATCCTGCGAATGAAATTTGCTTACCGCAACCAGTGAAACAGAATTTTCCGGTCTTCCCGCCTGTATTTCGGCATTCCGTATTGTTTCACGTATGTGTTCAAGATTTGTCTGTATGCTCATATGATTTCACTGCTTCTGTAATCGCCAGAAAATCCGGAATTCCAAGTGTTTCCGCTCTTCGTTTCGGGTCAATCCCCGCTTTGTTGAAAACAGCGTTCGCTGTTTGTTCAACAGACTCATTGTAGCCGGTATAACCGGTTTGTGTCAGCCAGTTTTTCATGGTGTTATACACTGTTTTCCTCCGGGATGAAAAAAGCCCCCGAACAAGTGAAAAAAACAATTTCTGATCCTGACATGCATACGGTTCTTTTTTCCGGGAAAGGAGTACTGCACGGGAAACAACATTCGGGCGCGGCCAGAATGACCCCGGTGCAATGTCCATTATCGTTTTCACATCATAGGCGAACTGTATCAATACGCTGAAGGAGGAATAGTCTCCGCTGCCCGGCTTTGCCGCCATACGCACGGCAACTTCTTTTTGGACAGTTATGACGCATTGGTCAAAAATGATCCCGGACGTGGTCATGTCTGCGAGAATCGTTGCAGCAATATTGTAGGGAAGGTTTCCGAATAATCGCTGTGGAATACCCTGCCTGTTCAATACGTCCCTCCATGTCCTCAGAACATCTCCTGCTATAAGGGTAAAATCGGGATTTTTTCCGAACAGTTCGTCAAGCATTTTGCCGAAACCACGGTCTATTTCAAAAACAGTCAGCTTTGCCTGTTGTTCAAGAATGCTGCAGGTCATCGATCCGAGACCGGGTCCGATTTCCCAGACGTTCATGCCCGGCTGCAATGAGAGCGCGGAAACGAGTTTCTCTCGACAGGTTGGATTAATCAGAAAATTCTGGCCGAATTTCTTCTGCATGGCCATATTTCCCGATTCAAGAAAAATTTTCAATGCTGCAGGCGAATCATAGTCGGGTAAACAGGGCATCCGGTGCTCTCCTTGCTTTGTTCAGATGGTATAAGTAATACAGCAGAATAACTGCTGCGACAGACAGTATACTTGCCGTAACAGCACCGGACAAGTCCTGTATGATGATTCGTGGGAATGAAGAAAACAGCGTTACCAGCCGTTGAATAACCCTGTAGAGCAGGCCATATAGAGACAACAGCAGTTCTGTTGTTCCCGGAAAAAACAATGTTACGGGAATAATGAATATTCCCGTGACAAGATACAGTGAAACAAGCGGTGTAATGATACAGGAGGCCAATATACCGCATGGTGAGAGTATGCCGAAGGTTACTGCAACAACAGGAACCGTACAAAGCTGTGCGCCAAACGATGCACAAAGACCGGACACTATTGGCACAGGCAGTACCGGTTCAAGAATCCGGATAAGCCATGTTCCGGGCAGCATGATACCCAGTAATGCGGAATATGAAAGCATAAAGGCAACAGAAAATGCATCCCTGCCGTGAAAAATGAGCTGAAACAGGCAGGACAGCATGATTACCGGAAGCGGGTGGACCTTGAGCCCTAGGCGGCGCAGAATAACTGCTGCCATTACCATATAAAGTGCCCTTGACAGCGAGGGCGATCTCCCGGCGAACCAGACAAAGCATATCATCAGAATCAGGGACGTCAGTATTGCACATTTCCTGCCACCAAGGAGAAATGCGATACTGAAGGTCATTCCGCCAAGTATTGCCAGATGCATGCCGGACAATGCAAGAATGTGCGAAAGACCTGCGTCACGAAACGCCTGCGACAGTGACGGTTCCAGATAGTCACGGTTTGCAGTGAGCAAAGCAAGAAGCAGTCCTCCCGGTTCATGCCAGTCATACAGAAGACGGACAAGAGTCAGTCGGGCGCGTGAGCGCACTGTGGAAGCAGTAATTATGGTTTCCCCGGAGACATACCTGATACGGTCGCATTTCCCCGGTATTGACTGCTCAATGGTAACCGGGAAACGGCCTGCAAGACCGGCTGCCGGCAGTATCCGGTTGGCTGAGGACATCCGAAACCCGGGAAAAGACTGCTGTATGTATGAGGCGGGGAATAAAAGCTCGGCGGTTCCTGTCGCCGAGAACATGGAATTGTCAATAGTGTATACCTGGTTTGAACGAACCGGCACCCTGTAGTATTCTGATCCAAACGGAACCGGATCAGAAAGAAA
>CAZQEF010000049.1:3023-8107 GCA_964592325.1 uncultured Treponema sp.
TCACAGGAAAGTGAAGTGATATTCTTTTTCGGGGCAAGTGTACGGAGAGGCTGATACTGAAGCGTTATGTGCCGGGAAACCGCAATCCCGGCCAGCAACCCGAACAGTACGCAGGCAGCTGTATGGCTCCTGCGGGTACGGTATATCGTGAAGAGACTGAGCGATACTGAGAACAATACAAGAAACAGAAAAAAAAAGAACAGAGTACTGTCAGGAAATGCTGATGCGGTCACTGGTGCAATATACACAGTAACAAGCGCCGGTATTACTACAAAAAAAACAGGGTAATATTGTTTCTCTTTTACCATTCAAGCCTCGCGAGCGCGTCGCGAGCAGCCTGTTTTACCGTTTCCGGATAATCGAGATAGCCAACATACAAGAGATAGTCGAAAGCGGATTTTTCACCAAGCGCTCCCAACGATTGTATTACAGCGAGCAGTATTTGCTCGTTATATGTTTTGTTCTGTTCCGTATCGGAATTGAGCAGACCGAGGAATATTGAAAGAGCCTGGGCTGCTTCCGTGGTTCCCATACCACCCATGCATTCAACCACGGCGACAAGCAACGAAACGTCGGCCTTGTCTGTCTTGTAGTCGCTTTGTACATGGTAAAAATACTGGACAACCGCAGGAGAAGCCACAGACCATCCAATCTCGCCGAGAACTGCCAGGGAATCCTTGACGAGTGAATTGTACAGTTCATTGCGGGGGCCGCTCTTCCCGTATTCAACTGTCTTTTTGAATGCAGCTTCCGCAATGGCACCCTTTTCCTCAGCAGGAAGCCCCTGTTTCTTCATGGCGAAATTGAATGCGTTATATACACTATGTAGGGGTTCTTTATTGATAATGGCCAGAATATTTCCGGAATAGTTCTCCGAAATGCTGTTCAGAGCCTTTTCAGACTCTGAAACGACGGCAGAATCCAGTTTGCTTGTTGCCGCCATGAACAATACCGGGAAAGAAGTCCCGGAACCAATTGCTTCCAGTACTTTGGCACAGGCAGTCATGACACGGACATCCACCGCATTCCCTGCAAGGGATCGTTCCACTGCGCCGGAATACCAGTCATTGAGAAAAGAGACATTCCCTGCAGAAATTTTGGTGAGCTCTCCGAGAGACTGTAAAGCCGCAATTTGAACACGTGGTTCCTGAACAATTCCAAACAGTTCCTGCAGCTGCATAATGGCATCCGGATCCCGGTAACCGCCGATTTTTGACGCAGATATGATGGCAATATCTATGAGCTGCGAGTCATTGCCGAGAAGCGGATAATTTTCAAGTACGAAGGAAATCGCATCAATATACAGCGGAGTCATGTTCACGGATGTAATGCGTGATGCGTCATTTACCAGCTCGATTTTTGTGCTGATGCTGGCCCGAACGAAATTTCTCCGGTACGATACAGTTACAGGATCATCCTGCTGTGCGAAACAGTTGAGCGAAACAGCTATCAGGATAGCGAATAAAACCCCTTTTTGTACCATTTCATCCTCCGATCAGCGTTTTTTACTGGCAAAATCCGGCAATTCCGGCAGTTCCGGCATTGTCTCGATATCCAGCTGTATTCCGGTACCAGCTGAATCGGCCTCTCCCTGCATATCCCCGGTGCGCGGTGAATCTTCCGGTTCGGCGTCTGCAAGACCATCTTCTTCGGTCAACCGTATCGCGTCCAGTTCCTGTTTCTCTTCTTCCGGCAGAACGTTGTAAACAAAAGTCAGTACTGCATTTTTCATTCGTGGATTCAATTCATCACATTCAAAATGTATTCTGGACTGATTTGCCGCCTCATTGTATTCTACAGCACGGATTATTCCTGCCATGACTATGAGTACGCCATGTACCATGAACTGTATTTTTATTTTCATGTTCTTTACCGCTTTTCCGCCGATAAGAACCATTGCTCCGTCTTCCGAGAGGTCGTCAATACGACATTTCATGCCCGGTTCCGGCTCAAGTGCGCTTTCAAGCGGCTGATCGGGTTTGACAAGATAGAGCTGGGCATTGATTGAACACTTGGCACGTATTGATTTTCTTTTTTGCGACCGAACAAGATCATTTGTATGTGATACATGAATAACGGCTTTCCCGTCAGATACGGGATCCGGAATAACGGTAGTATCAAACACATAGCCGGCATCGTCATGGCGCCAGAAATATACGGAGATTGTCTTGTCTACCCAGGGTATCGATGTTGCCTGAAGCGAAGGATTCGAGGGATAATCAAGAACAAGAGATCGTGAAGTGTTCCTGACGACCCGTGAAGTGAATACACCGACGCCCCTCAAAAGAATTCGTACCTTTTGATTTATCAGCATATCACGGGTTGATTCCACTCCGAGTTTTTTCCGGGAATGGTCCAGTTCCATTTTTGTGCGGTATGCATAGAGACGTGAAAGAAGACGCTGTGTGGATTCATCGGTATCTGTACCGGTCTGGCGTGCACGCTGCACAATTTCCGCCGTGCACTGATCCAGTACGGGCAGCGACCAGAAAAGGGCTGTCGGGTCTTCAAGGTCGGTAGTTCGCGCTATTTTCCGCAGAAAATGAATTTCACCGGGTTTGAATCCGAGATCAAGACCGGAGATGATGAACTGTACACCTTTTTTTATATCGTGCCCCCGTTCAGTCATGAGCAATGCAGTAATTGCCAAAACGGGTATCATTATTAAAAACACATATAAAATGTACATCGTCAGTATTCTATCATAAGGACCGGTGACAGTCTATCGGTGAATGTCAAATAAGCCCCGCAACCGCCGTGCCCAGGGTAACCGCATTATCCATACTGACAAGCTCGAACCAGATTCCCCGTTGTTCTGTCAGTACCTCATTCAGATAGCCGATAACACGGTTCCTGAGGTTATGCGTTTTCAGGAATGTCGTACCTTCGCATAGCACGCAAACCGGCTTTACCGGGTTTCTGCCCTTCCCGCTCCTTACAATGGCAGCGGCGATATTTGCCGCTGCAAGCCGTGCCGAACGTTCAACGACGGCATCCAGGATACGGTATGCCGTTTCACGATCCGTATCGGTTCCCTTTGCAAGAATTGCCCCGAGTTTTGTATCGGTACGGTACGGCGTGTAAAAAAGCTGATCCATGTCTTTCAACTCAAGGCTGTCCAGATTTGCAAGAGTCGGCGCAACCGCAGCAGAGAAAAGTCCGTCGCCGGCAGCACGCATCAGGGCTATACGGCCGAGCGGGCCAAGATACGCACCGGAACATTTCTTCTCATATCCGAAAAGACCGGGTGATGTGGTAGTCTTGTCCAGTTCATCGTCAAAAAGGCTTCGGGGAATTTTGTTGCACTTTCCCGACTCACATACGACTATCTGGGCCGAAGGGGCCTTGCTTCCGTTTATTTTTGCGATGTTGTCATACTCGATATACGCCGCGTTCATGCCGGTTCCCAGTATGAAGCCGACATAGGAATCAAAGGCTTTTCCGTCCGTTGAGGAAGAAGCTCCCGCAAGAAGAGCCGCAGTGGTATCGTTGAGCAGGGTAATCTTTTCAACGGATTTCCATCCGCGTTCCTTCAGTGAAGCTGCGAGGTTTTCACCGATAAGGGACCCAAGCACTTCTTTTGCTTTGACCTCTTTTGAAAAAGCGGTGACCAGTCCGTCGCCATTCGGCTGAATGGTCATGGGCCATGAGAAACAAAAACCGATACGCGCTGCCTTGTCCCTGAGATAATCGATATTATCCGCGATGGTGTCGAAGAACTCTTTTTTACCGTATTCACGGTCAATGGCGATCATGCGCGTTTTTTGCATGTCGGTTATTTCAGCCTTGCCGTTGTCATCAAAAGAAACCAGACAGGAACGGAAATTTGTTCCCCCTGCATCTATTACGATTACCTTTGTATTTTTTGGGGATTCTTCGGGCGGCGCGGCCCAGGTGGGTATCATGTCGAGCGCAGGACCCTGGCCGGGAGGATTCACGGGATCGGTCTTGAGGCCTTCCTCCATGTCGTAGAGCATGGCAGTCATGGCTGCATTGATATCGGGTCCGTTGGGCTGAAAGTTATATCTGCCCAGAAAGGCAGGAACTGCGTGTTCGGGATTCATGGTATACCTCTTGAAGCGAATTTACGTTACAGAAAGTATACCATGTGTCGGGTATTTGTTCCAGAGTTCAGCGTGTCAGCGATTTCCGGAAAGTTGAAGATAGACCTGATCGGCAAGACCGAATCCGGCAGAACGGGTCACCGTCCGGGAGAGTTCATCGTAAAGCATGTCGTCGTACATATTGCCGGCGAAGTTGTCGCTTCCGGAGAATTCACTCTTTTGCACGGTGTTCTTCATGCTCGAGAGCATGATTTTGACCATGTAGGATTCGAGTTCAAGAGCCTGCTCGTAGAGCTTGCTGGTGCGGTCGATTATTCCGTTTTGTCCTGCATTCGCTGCTGCACCGACCGGTTTTGAACTGCGGCTGAGCGCGGTGGGATTTCCGTCCAACAGGGAACTGATATAGTCGCCCTGCAGGCGCTGGGGAGAGGACAGAATCTCTGACGATGAAAGCGTTTCACGTTCTTTTTCCGGTTCTCCCGTAGCAGCGGCAATGCCGTCAATGAGTGAACGGAAACGGTTTTCCGTTTCACGGGCTTTGGAGTTTCCGGCAAGAAGCTCGTGGTTAGCGGTAAATCCTGCGGTCTGTCCTATCGTCATTCTGTTGTCTCCCCTGTTCCGCTATCAGCGCTTGAGACTTGCCGCGGTCTGCAGCATGTTGTCGCTGGTCTGAATTGCCTTTGAATTGAACTCGTACGCCCGCTGGGCAACGATCATGTTTACCATTTCGGCAACGGTTGAAACGTTCGACATTTCAAGGAACTTGTGAATCGTCTTGCCGAAACCTTCGAATCCGGGACGCCCGGCAATTGAATTGCCCGAAGCGGGAGTCTGTTTGAAAAGATTGTCACCGGTTGCGGAAAGACCTGCCGGATTATGGAACCGGTACAGTTCAAGCTGTCCCACATCTACCGGATCGTCAAGGTCACCGACCTTGACGGTTACCCGTCCGTCCTGGCTTATAGCCAGTGTCTCCTGGCGATAGCCCTCGGGAAAAGTAATCTCGGGAAGGACCTTGAG
>CAZQEF010000050.1:0-8031 GCA_964592325.1 uncultured Treponema sp.
CCCTCGTACTGCTACCAAAATTGTTGAAACTTTTCAGTTCTCATACGGCATCACCGAACCGGGATGTATACTCAAGATACGTCAAATATCCTGCAGGGGCAAGCGATTCGTTCCCCGAAACGGGCAGAATCGGGTATACTGACGCCATGAACCACCAAACAGACACTATTCGCTGCGACTGGGCGGGTTTTACCGATCCGGTGTATATCGACTACCACGATACGGAATGGGGTGTACCGGTAACTGCTGACCGACATCTGTTTGAAATGCTCATTCTTGAGGGTGCACAAGCCGGACTTTCCTGGCTCACCATCCTGAAACGGCGGGATACATACAGAAAAGCCTATGACTTCTTCGATCCGGCCACGGTGGCCGCATACGATGACAAAAAAAAGGCAGAACTTCTTGCCGACCCCGGAATTATCCGGAACCGGCGAAAGATTGATGCATCAATCCGCAATGCACAGGTTTTTCTCGAAATACAAGAAGAATTCGGTTCGTTTTCTGCCTGGCTCTGGGCATTTGTAGACGGGAAACCGGTCCAGGGTAACTATAGGACTCTATCGGAAATGCCGGTGACCACCGACCTTTCCGACAAGATTTCGGCGGAGCTCAAGAAACGCGGCATGTCTTTTGTCGGATCCACCATCATGTATGCGTATCTTCAGGCTGTCGGGGTGTGCAACAATCACGTCACCGGATGCTTCCGGTTCAGTGCGTGTGCGGCGTTAGATCCCCGCGGGTGAGCGGAACGGAATCGAAGAGCCGGTGAACCGCAACGGTATACGCTGCCGGGGTTTTTGCGCGGAGTATCTCCGGAGGAGCGGCTTTTGCCCGGGGAGCGCCCCCGAACCCGAACGAATACCCCAGATATCCCCAGATTTCTTTCATCTTGTCCAGAAGATGCCGCGGTCCGTAAAGCGTCTTTTCATACACGGAGAACAACTCGTCATGATAGGCACGAAGGCGTTCCCGTTCACCGGAAGGACGGGAACCGGTGCGAATTTCTTCCGGCAGGAAAGGATCCATAAGCGCCGCACGGCCGATCATCCAGAGGTGGATTGCCGGGAACCGGTTTTGAAGCGCCCGGAACCCTTCATAATCAAAAATATCACCGTTGTAAACAATCTCGTGTGAACAGCCTTGCGCTGCCTGTAAAAATCCGTCCAGATCAACCGTTCCCCGGTACATCTGTTTGCCGATTCTGGGATGAACGATCACCCGGGACAGGGGGTATTCGTTGAGGATTGGCATGAACGCCCCAAATTCGTCAGCCCGGTGCTGTCCGAGGCGAATTTTTACCGAAAGCTGGAATGTTCCGGCGGAACACAGGACGTCGAGCACTGCCCGGATGGCATCAGGATGGGGAAGCAGCCCCGATCCACGCCCTTTCTTCGCGACCATGGCATAGGGGCAGCCCATATTGAGATTGATCTGACCGTATCCGAGAGCGGTAATGCTTTGAACGCATTCACGGATGGCATCATGCGGCCCGGCCAGAAGCTGCGGCTCAATCGGCAGCGTTCCCTGCACCCCGGGATCAATATCCCGGTAATGTTTTGTCGCCGACCGTGAAGCGGCGGCGGCAGGGATGAAGGGAGTGACCGCTCCATCAAATCCGGTAAAATGGGAACTCCACACATTCCGGAAAATTCTGTTTGTTATTCCATGCAATGGTGCCAGATACAGGTTCATGGTGAAAGGAGTATACACTGAATGGCCGATAAATGATTGACCTTTTCCCCGTTTCGGTTGAAAATTACTACCATGAAAAAAGAAAGCAAGAGAAAACTGCCGCGTTTTATTAAGGCGCTGGTTACTCTCATAGTGATTCTCGCTGTGGCGCCCCTCGTCCTTGCGGGTCTGTCGTTTATCGGCCGAATACCGGCTGAAAGCATTTTCCCTGATGATTATCTTGCATATGCCTCCGTCCCGCATCCGGTACGTACGGCAAGCCGTGCCATGGCTCATCAGGGGATCGATTCACTCCTTGCGGATCCGGTTTTATCACCTGTCGCGCCCGCGGTAACCCGCCTGAGAGAAACCCGCATTCTTGACAATCCGCTTGTACGTCTTGCCATGAATAATCCGCTTACTGCCGTGGTTTATGAAGATGGAAGTGTTCTTTTAAGCTATGACACCGGAATTCTTTCCGCTTTGACCCGGTTTGCACCGCTTATGGTCCCGCGGATGAAGATGCCCGAATTGTATTATGTACAGGCAGGAAACCATTCCCGTTTTGAAATACGGAAAGAAGAGAAAACGCTTGTATACGCAGGGTTTTATCATAATCTGCTGGTTGTCTCAAACAACCGTGTGTTGTTTGAGAACGTGTTTGCAAGACCGGATTCTCCTGACGGAGAAAACACGGCCGGGAAACCAGAGTTTCAGTCTGAATCGTTTGACGCAGCAATACTTGCCAATTCCCGCACCATCGCGTCAACTTTTACCCCGGAAGATTCCGGGTTCCTTTCCGTATTGAATACACTCGACATACCCCGGCTCGCGGAGGCCGCACTATATATAGAAGAAGATAAACTCAACATACGCGTTTCACTCCCCATCTCTTCAACGGATCCGGGAATCCAGAATATCCTTTCAAATAATTCACCGGTTCCCGCGATTCTCGAATATCTTCCCCTGACAACGCAATACGCGACCATGGTTTCTGCAGGCAGCCTTGAAGAACTTGTTGAAATGGCACGGGCCGTACAGGGCAGATCTCTTGATGACCTGCTGGATACTGCCGAATCATCGAGCAAATATCTGTTGGGTTTAACCCTGAAAGAACTGTTGTACTCATGGACCGGAGGAGAATTTGCCGCATTTGGCCTTGAGAACCGGCCGAATCCGGTATTTGCCGTCCGCATAGCTGATGAACAGAAGCGCCGTGCGGTTTTTGACAAACTGACAGCTTCCTTCGCACTTACCCGGGATGATTCCGTTGTTCTTGAAGGAACACGCATTCCGAGTATCAGGATTCCATCCTTTCTCCTTTCCGTGCTCAGTATTTGGGATATCACCGTACCTTCCCAGTACTATCTCGTCGAAAAAGATGTCCTCTATTTCTCGCAGTCACCGGAAAACCTTCTCGATACCATTCGCTCAATACGGAGCAATACCAGTCTGATACGACAGGATATCTGGAGGCAGCTTGCCAGTGGGACCGGTCTTCGGTGGCCCTCTTCTATTCACTCGACCGGTCGCTGCCGTTCTTTCTCAGGGGCAACAGCGATTTCCAGCGGATACTCAAGTTGTATGGCAGGGGCCTCGGCCGCATCCAGTTTCAGGACGGGGTAACCGTTTTTTCACTTTCTGTACTTGCCGGTGAACCAACGGGAATATTGCCTGTTCCGGGATACCCGATGGAAATCGGGAAGAAAATCGGCAATACGGTTTCTGTTCTGGATTTTTCCAGGAAGAATGACAAACGCATCATCCTTTCCGTCGGTGAAACTTCCGTTCTCTCCCTGGATCCGCGTACCGGGAAACAATACACCTTCCCGGAAGACAGTCGGGTCTGGGTCCTTGCGGATCCGTCGCTCGAAGCCGAAAAACCTGAAGACCCGGCATTGTGGATTGTTACCGAAAGGGGACGCGTTTCTCTGGTAAACGGCAATCTCGAAGTAATGGAAGGATTCCCTGTATCAACCGGAGCACGCCTTTCTTCAGAGCCGGCAACACATAACGAACAGCTGTATTTGCCGGATCAGGATACCTCCCTGTATGTAATTTCACGTTCCGGAGATCTGAAAGTGCTGTCAATGCCTTTCTCGGAAGTGCTCCGCTCACCGCCGGTCTTTTATTCCGACGACGAGAAGACATATATCGGCGCTTACCCGAAAGGTTTTTTTGCCGAACTGTGGCTTACTTCGGAAACCGGAGCCCCGGCTCCCGGCTGGCCGGTATCAGTTTCCGGTATCGCATTCGGATCTCCCGTATTGTTCAAGAATGAAGACAATCTGAATGTAGCGTTTATTACACAAGCCGGTGATCTGACCATTTTCACGGAACGGGGAACACAGAAAACCGGATTCCCGGTTACCCTCCCCGGAGTTTTTTACACACAACCGGTATTCTGCGGAAAATATCTATGGTCACTTTCCGCCGGCGGACGTCTTTTCCGTATCGGTACCGACGGTTCGGTTGTTTCAAAAGAGATACCGGACTTTACCGCGGAACATGCCGTTATTCAGGTATTTGACACAAACGGGGACGGAGACAAGGAAGTCTTTGTCAGCGGGGATGCAAACGCCCTCTATGGATTCTCGTCTGAACTTGAACTTCTGGAGGACTTCCCGCTTCCCGCCTGGGGGACCCCCTGGTTCGGCGACATCAACGGTGACGGTGCCATCAATTGTTTTGCTGTCGGAATGGACAACCGGCTATACGCCTGGCAGCTCAGATAGGAGAATACATGCATACAATTCGCCCCTTACTGGTTTTACTTGCACTCGGATCAACCCTGGCACTGTTCTCATGCGCCTCACTCCAGGGCGACATACTCGCATCTACCGCGAATGAAGAAATCTCGGACGAATTTGATGCCATTGCGGCTGCTGTCGTTCCCCTGGACACCGGCAGCGACACACAGAAAATCCGCGAAGCCAGAACCCTGGTACGGGAGCTCGAAAAAAGGGAAATAAAGGATACCGTGTTTGAAGCCCGGCTTCTTGCCTGGTCCGGACGGCTGTATCTTCTTGAAGGGAAAAATCCGGAATCTGCACGTGCCCTTCGCCGGGCTCAAACTCTTGCCGAAGGGGAAACGGCCGTCGCCGTTCTTGAAGCCCGGCTTGAACCGGATTTGGAAAAACGACTCGAGTTTTTAAATGCATACCGGGAATTGAGTGATGTTCCGGCGGTTCTTGAAATAGAACGGGCACGGGCACTTTCAGACCTCCACCGCTACCATGAGTCTGTAGCCGCCTTCGATGCCGCATTTCCGCTACTCCCCGCCTATTACCGGAAAACTTATGAAGAATCCCGAAACAGGGCATGGGAATTGCGCGCTCTTTCACCGGAACATGCAGACGGTTCCGGTGCAATTGCCGTAAAATCCAGAATTACCCTCGAAGACGCCATCGTGCTTCTCCGCGACGAGACGGCGCTTCTTGACAACAGCACCGGTGGATCATACTGGCCTGCCGAACGGCTCTACCGCGACTTGAATGAACGCGGAATAATCCCGGTCACACCCGTTGGCACCATCCGGCTACAGGATACGGTAACCCGTTCTCATGCCGCCTGGCTTCTCTGGCAGCTCATCGCCGAATACCGGGCGCAGCCTGCGTTGAAGACACGATATTCCGACCGTATCCGTACCCTTCCCAACCCACGGAGTCCCATTTCCGACGTACCGCATGGCTCACGCTGGTTTGATTCGGTAATGGGTTGTGTGGAATGGGAGATAATGAATCTCCCGGACGGGAAAAAATTCTTCCCGGATCAGCCGGTTTCCGGAATTTCCTTCATTGAAATGCTCCGGCGCGTTAATTGAGAAAACATTGACAGCTTGATAATTCTGCAGTACGTTTTAAACCATGGGAATTACACCGGTTTCCATTGCATTTCCCCTCCAGAAAGTGCAGCTTGAAGCGGCTGTAAGTGTTCAACGTATGGCCCTGGACGACATGCGTGCCTACGGTGAAGTTCTGGTAAAAATGATGGACTCGGCCCAGGAAATAGCAGATATGTCCACAGGCGAACACGTAAACATCGTTGTGTGAATTTCAATACTACAAGCCAAGGAGATACATGTGCGTAGCTACCTTATAGCAGGAATTGTCTTTACCATTACCGGACTCATCATGCTTTTCGCTCCGCAAGGATTCATAGGGGCAGTCGTTATCAGCCTGGGAGTAGCAGCCTTTGCAAGCGGCCTGTATACCTTTACACGATTCCGGACAGAGCTTGATGACCCGGTCTTCCGCAGAACCCTGACCATTCGTTCCATACTGGGAATGGCGGTCGGACTGATTGCAATAATTCTTCCGATCGCCCTTGCAGGAACCGTTTGGGTAATCACCGCGTATATCCTTGCGGCGCATCTCATCGTATCGGCAGTACTGGAAATCTACGCCGTAACCCGGATGAAAGAAAGCGGTCTGGAAACCACGGGGTATCTGTATGAAGCGATTGCATCGCTTGGCATAGCGCTCATTTTACTCATTTTTCCCGGAAGCACCGGCATATTCCTGGTACGCATCGCCGGAGCACTGGTCGTTCTTACCGGTATAGCCAGTATTCTCCACGACCGGGGAATCTTCGCACGGTTCAGGAAATAACAGCCACAAGGCACAGCACATCCTCTCGCCTCTTCCCCGGCCGGATATTGCAATTGCGAAGACGGGGCGGGTATACTGAGTGTCCACGGAAACTCCCGACGAAGGAATCATCATGAACCCCGTACCGCTGAACATACTTTTTGCCATCGTACTTGCCGGTGGCTGGCTGTCTGGCAGGATTTTCGCAAAAATCAAACTCCCCTCAATTCTCGGGATGGTGGTATTCGGCGTAATCTGTGCCATAACAGCCAAATCCGCCGCACCACAGGTATTCTGGGAACTTGACCCCTTTTTGAAATCGTTCGCGCTCATCGTCATCCTCCTGCGGGCAGGACTCGGAATCAGGAAGCACACGCTCAAACAAATCGGCAAAACAGCATTCCGCATGTCATTCATACCCTGTATTTCCGAAGGAATGGCGCTCACCGTTCTTTTTCATCTGATCTTCGGATTTGGCTGGACAGTCTCCGCCCTTACAGCCTTCATGATTGCGGCCGTATCACCCGCAGTTGTCGTACCCTCCATGCTGGAACTGAAAGAAAAAGGCCGGGGCAAAAAAAATGAGGTACCAACCCTTGTACTGGCAGGCGCGTCGATAGACGATGTATTCGCCATAACACTCTTTACCGTATTTCTCGGTCTGGCTGCCGGAGGGGCAGTCAACATCCCTGCAGCCGTCCTTTCGGTACCGATATCAATTATCGCCGGAATAGCCGCAGGAATTGCCGCGGGATATCTGCTGTCATTTTTCTTTTCCCGTCATCACACTTCAATCCGGTCGACAGAAAAAACCCTCATTCTGCTCGTGTGCGGAACGCTTCTCGTCAGCGTGGGAGATTCTCTTCATTTCGCCGCGCTGCTGGGACTCATGACCGCCGGATTCGTCATTCTTGAACGCCATGAAACAATCGCACATGAATTGTCCCGTAAACTCGCCAAAATCTGGGTATTTGCCGAAATAATTCTCTTTGTTTTGATTGGTTACGCTCTGGATCCCGTCGTTGCGCTCGAAGCTGGGGGAAAAGGAGTCATGATCATAGCGCTCGGTCTTGTATTCCGCTCGCTCGGCGTGTTCATTGCCACTGCCCGCACACCGCTCAGCTGGCGCGAACGTTTATTCTGCGCCATTGCCTACCTTCCAAAAGCGACAGTTCAGGCAGCGCTCGGTTCTGTTGCCCTGACCCGCGGTATTCCCGAGGGGAATACCATACTTGCCATTGCCGTAGTATCAATACTCTTCACCGCGCCGCTCGGCCTTCTCGGCATACGTTTCTTCGGGAATCGTCTCCTTAAGGCCGATGGCGATGAAGAAGTTGATCTCAGCCAGTAACCGCCGCAAGCGCCTTTTCGTAATCGGGTTCCTGCTTGATTTCAGGCACCTGTTCGGTATAGATAACCGTATCATTTTCATCAAGTATTACAACCGCCCGTGAAAGAAGCCCGGCAAGGGGACCATTTGTCATGGTAACGCCCCAGTCAGTGCCGAATTTCCTGTCACGCAGCTGTGAAAGCGAAATGATCGTATCAAGACCCTCAGCCTCGCAAAACCGCTCCATTGCAAACGGAAGGTCACACGAAACGGTCAGAAGAACGGTATCGGCAAGTTCGGCAACAGCATGGTCAAAACGCCGTGCACTTGCCGCGCACACACCGGTATCAAGGCTGGGAACGATGTTCACGATCTTTTTCTTTCCCCTGAAATCAGCAAGTGTCACATCCGAAAGATCCTGTCGGGTAAGCAGAAAAT
>CAZQEF010000051.1:0-7998 GCA_964592325.1 uncultured Treponema sp.
CAACCGCAGGTGGTAGCATATGTCAGACTCTTTTCTGATTGGATCCATTCTTGATGCAGCAGCCGGTTTTACGTGTGTCCTTGATTCAAAAGGAACCATACTGGCAGTAAACGATGGATTTGCCCGCCTTATAAACGGCCGTGGGCGTGAATCTCTGACCGGTACTTCTGCGGTAGAAGCAGTCCGCGGCAGCAGTGAACTGAAAGATCTTTTTTCTTCAATCACCTCAAAACAGGATGGTTATTTCGTTCAATCAGTCCACCGCAATGCAGAAAAGCCGGTATGGATCCGATTCGCAAAAACTACAATCTCCTCTCCTGACAGCAAGTCCTGTATTCTTCTTAACGGCACAGACATAACGGATCTTGTCGAAGAAAAAAACCGGCTGGATGAGAATTTCCAGAAACGAACCAACTTTCTGATTCGCATGGGTCATGAGCTTAAAACCCCGCTCAATACCGTTCTGGGATACGCACAGCTTCTTTCATCACTGGATAATCTTCCCGAAGAAGCACGACAATATGCGTCTACCATTATCACACAGGAAAACAGTCTTCTGTATCTTCTCAATGATATTCTGGAATATTCCAAATACGAAGCCGGACAAACTGAAGCGGTAATGTCAAAAACCAACGTACATAAACTTGTTGAAGATGTGACCCGCTCTTATCTTGACGATTTCTCTCGTAAAATGCTGTCACTTTCCGTTGATTACCGGAATGATGTACCTGAGGCCATTTTGTCTGATCCCGGAAAAATCGCACAAGTATTGTCAAACCTCCTCGGAAATGCGCTCAAGTATACAAAAAAAGGTGGAGTAAGCATCATCATTTCCTGTGACAATATGATAACGATAGATATTGAAGATACGGGTATCGGAATTCCGGAAGATGAGAAAGACTCCATATTCGATGTATTTACCCAGTCGTCAGGAAAAAGTCATATTGAAAATGTGGGTATAGGGCTTGCTGTGGCCAGGATATTTGCCCGCATGCTTGGCGGTGATGTTGTTCTTGTTCGTTCCGGCAGCGGAAAAGGATCCCTGTTCCGTTTCAGTTTTGAGGCAAAACCTCTTGAGAGTACCAGCAAGAAGACACAGCAAATAGTTGATTATTCGAGAATAAAGGGGCTTTCACGTCCCTGCAAGATACTGCTTGTGGATGATGTTGACATAAATCTCGCCATGCTCGAGATATTTCTTGCACCGGCAGGTTTCGACATCAGTATAGCTTCAAATGGACGTGAAGCGCTGCGTCAATTCGGCGATTTCAAGCCGGACATTGTGTTTATGGATCTTATCATGCCTGACATGGACGGTTTTGAAGCGACCAGAGAAATCAAGGCGCTCTCACCGGAAACACCGGTCATTGCACTGACTGCAAGTATTGTGGATAACGTAAAAGCACAGGCTCTTGAATCCGGAGTAAACGATTTTATGTACAAACCGTTCATTCCGGAACGCTTTTTTGAAGTTATTTCCGAGTACACCGGTATCGTTTACACCATGGAATAGAAGCTTATTCCTAGTATGCCAGCCCTATACCGATGAACAATTCACGAATTGAACCGCCGTCCCGCTCTGAGCGTCCACTCAGTTTACCGCTTTTAAGGACTGCTTCAAGATCGAATCCTACACTCGCACGGGCGTAAATACTTCTCATTTTCAGTGGATAAACGATTATTTCAAGACCGCAGGCATACCAGCCGTCCTTGAACGAGAAAGTGTTACGCTCTTCTTCTTCCTCATCAGCCTCGGCATTATGCGCCAGTGCCATATCGAAAAAAGGAGATACATGCATTTCAAAACTGATATACTCAGTCCAGTCAATACCGGATATTTCCTTGAAATTTACCCGCATAACGCGGATGGGTATGTCAAGGTTATAGAACACCGCATAGTCTGCATCTATGCGCTTGTCCAGAATACCCCGAATCTTTCCACCCTGTTTTTCCGAAACATAATCAAAAAAGTTGTAATAACCGGACAATCGTGTTGAAATTCCCACACGGTCAAAGAAACTGTAATGTCCCTGGAGCAGCCCGGTGATATTTACGATAAGATCCTTGTCTTCATTGAAATTGATTATGTAGTTGTTTCCGGCCGAAATATTATATCCACGCCTGAAATTTCCTGCCCAGTTAATGCGGCCTGCCGTCAAAGCATGACCCAGTGTAAGCGCGGGTCCTTTGAGATCGTCCGCCTGGATTCCGTCTGAATCCCAGTTGACGGAGAAAGAAGCCATGGGAGACCAAACGACTTCACTGTTGGTACCATAGCGGATCAGGGTTACGGGAACGTTCATTGACAGGGATTCCGTATAATACAACCAGTCATCCTTGTAGTATTGTTTGTCTGCATCCCGATCGTTGATGGATACACCCTGAACGAAGCCGAGATTGATCTTGAGTGAAGAAACAGGGATTTCCATCTGGATTCCGGTTTCAAGATCATATATGGGGCGATTATCAAAAGGAACGGTCAGACTTGTTGAAAGATTCCATACAAAGGCATAGCCGTACGCTTCAAAAGGAATGGAAAAGGAGAAACCGCCGGCCATGCTCTGATTGTCATTTTCATCATAATTGTATTCAACATCTGCATTGAATTCCTGCATTGAACCGAAAAAGTTATAATTTTTCATCTTTATTTTCATTTCAAAACCGGAATTGGAATCAAAACCCGGTTTGGGCAGGGCAATTATGTTCACGGTATCTTTGGTCTTTACTACAAGATGCACCGGCACAACACCTTCGCCGTCTATCTGACCCAAAGATACTTCAACAGACGATTCTTCAAGGACACGAAGATTATTGAATTGAAGACGTAAATCGTCAATATAAAGATCCAGTTCTTCCTGACTCGCAAAAACACGTTCTGTATCAATCTCAACTGCCAGTTTCAGGGGATATTCCCGTGTTGAACCGGTTATCTGATAGTCCACAGATTCAATCCGGTATCCGGTTCCAGCCTGTGAATACATAACGAAGGGTACAAGGAAAAATATGACAACCAGGGGAGCAAACCTTTTCTTCAAACCGAAACCTCTTGCTGTTTATTTTCTTCTGACTACATCAAGATTCCATCTTTTGGGACGGAACATATTCTTGACGTGAATTGCCCCTTTGCCAGGTGAAAAAAGTTCCAATTTGGTCAAGGGTGCATTGAAAAAGAGCTTTTTTACCGTAATGCCGTACGCATCTTCGAACAGAAGGGGAGAAAGTCCCTCAAATCCGAAACGTGCTTCGTACTGTGCCGTACCGATTTCGATATAGGTCTCCCTTTCTTTCTCTATATACACATCCATTGCTTTTTGGCCCTGTTCGTGTATCGCTCCAACTTCGATATATCGTATTGTATCTATGCTTAGAATTGCAAGTATCCGCTGCCCTCCCAGATCAAAAATATCCTGTGTTTTTCTGAGATCTTTGCCAAATATGGTCATTCTTATGGCTCTGGGTTCAATATAGCGGTAGATACAATCAATCAGCTCAAAAACGTTTATTTTTTCTTTTTCTGCAAGTTCAATGAGATTCAGTACATCCTGTTCTGTACAGACATACATGGAGCCCTGCGATATCTGCATATTTTCAAGGAATTGTGCAACTCCCGGTTCAGCATGATCCGCACCAAGACGCCAGGAACTGGAATACAGACTGTCACTGCAAAGAAAAATCAAAAAAACAAAAAACATCATTCCATATTTCGAGAATCGAATCATCTGGCACCCTTTCCTGTCAGTACAACACCTATGGTCTTGAAAATGAGCCATAAATCGAGCCAAATAGACCAGTTTTGTATATAATACGAGTCAAAGGCCACGCGCTCGGCATAATCGGTATCTGAACGTCCCGAAACTTGCCACATACCGGAAAGGCCGGGTTTTACAGAGAAAATGTAATTGAAATTTTCACCGTACTTCAGTATTTCATCATCTGTTACCGGTCTTGGTCCGATGAAACTCATGTCACCTTTAAGAACATTGAACAATTGCGGCAGCTCATCCAGACTGGATTTGCGTAAAAAACGTCCTATCGGGGTTACACGCGGATCATTCGTCAGTTTGAAACTTTCATTCCACTCTTTCCGGTATTCCGGATTTTCATCAAGAACCTTCTTGAGTTTCTCGTCAGCGTTTATTTCCATTGAACGGAATTTCCATACCCGGATTTTTTTACCCGCGCGGCCTATGCGTTCATGTCCATAGAATGCCGGCCCGGGTGACGAGATCTTTACCAAAAGTGCTATAACGCATATAAACGGCAGAAGAACAAGGCCCGCCAATAAAAGGATGAAGTGGTCGAGCAATGTCTTTACCGCAATGTTATACCATTTGGTCAAATTATGTGTTGTCGCAAATCCGAGCGTTCCGTTAATATCCTTGATTGACAATGATATTGTGTTTATCAGATTCATTTTTGGAATAATGATATTATAGCGAAAGTTTGACAGCGTCGTGAGAAGGAGATGTTTGCTTTCCTCCCCGATAGTATCGCTATGGATAATGATGGCCATACGTATGTGCAGCTCCGTATTGAGCCGCTTGCTGTCTTCGAGCGATTTCAGAATGGGAATTCCCCGGTATTCCGACAACGCAGATTCATTTTCGTCAATGATGGCAACAGGAATATATCCAAGGCTCGGATTATCGAGCAGATCATCAAGAACATTTTTTGCCTCAGATGTCTTGCCGAATACTACTGCCGGAATTCCCCACCATTTAAAGCGGGAATACACGTATTTTCTGGCGATACTTCTGCTGAAAGGCAGTGAGAATGTCGAGAAAAAGAATGCAATGAGAAACGCGATGGAAATAAACTCCCGTTTTTCAGTTTCAACTACTATCGAAAGGGCAATACCGCCGAACATAAAAGCATTTGCAAGAAAAAAGCTTCTGAGCTGTTCACTGGGAACCAGCAGTATTCCGGGGTAGAGCTTGAAAATGTGATAAACGAGGAAAAATATTGGCAGATAAGTCCAGTAATTGACAAATGACTTGAAATTGATATAGCTGAAGTCTATCGCATTGACAACAAAGAATCCTGCTCCAATACAAAACATGATGGTAACGCAATCAGACAAGACGAAAGCAGAGGCTGTCAACAGGGAGCTGGTTCGTTTATATCTGTTCCTGAACCAGTATACATAATCATCAATGGTCATTGGCTGTCCTTGTTGTGTTTTCCACTCATCGCTTCAATCAACTCGTGGTATGCCTTTATAACAATCGAATCGGAAAAACGTTCCACAGCAATCCGCCTTGATTCAATACCCATACGTTTTTTCTGCTCAGAATTCAAACGGATAAAGTCCATCATTGTTTCAGCCAGCAATTGCGGATTTGATGGCGGGACAAGAAATCCGTTTTTTCCCTGTTCCACCGGCTCTCTGGTACCGACACTGTCAGCTGCTATGATCGGTTTCCCCATTGCCGCCGCTTCAAGCAGTGAACGGGGAACACCTTCGCGATAACGCGACGGAAGCACTACACAATCTGCCGCAGCAAGTTCCGTAACAACTGATTGTACATTTCCTTTATATTCCGCGATACCTGCCGATATAGCCGACTCAAGTTTTTCCCCGGAAATAAATATGTCATTCCCGGGATCATGTTCCCCAATTATAGTAAAAGTGGTTGCCGGATACAAGCGTCTTGTTCTTTCAGCAGCGTCGAGAAAATCTTCAATCCCTTTGGAAATGAGCAGCCGACCTGTATACAGAAATCGTGTTTTTTCATCGGACTGTTTGTCCTGCCCGTCAGGTGAAAAAAAATCTGTATCAACACCTGAACCGGGAATAACCCTCGTTTTATCTGCTGCTACAAGTTTGTTTTTCAGAAAGAAATCGCGATCGTCCGTATTCTGGAAAAAAACACGTGCTTTTTTCGAAGAAAAGGCAATACGGTACAGACCGTATACCAGTTTTTTCATAAAACCTGTTTTTTCAGCAACAATACCAAGACCGGTAATATTTGAAATGGACGGGATGCCAAGCATACTGGCGGCAATTGTTCCGTAGATATTCGGTTTGTTGTTTATGTGTAAAACCGTTGCAGGGCGGTACTTACGGTACAAGAACACGAATCTGAAGAAGAGCCGGGCATCCTGAATGATACTCGTACTGTCATTTTCCATGGGCAGGGAAATGAAGGGGAGTGACAGTTCTTTACGTATTCTGTCTGCGCAGGGATCATCTGCGGCAAGTGTAATGACATTCCAGCCATCTGCGGCAAGTGATGACAATAAACGCCTGCGTGAAAAAACATTCCAGGCGGTGTTGCATGATATTATGACAGACGGTTGTTCATTCCTGGTATCCAGCACTTTTTTCCTGCCCATGCGGCCATATTACTACACAAGAGAAGGTCTGTACAGTTGGGTGGATATCCGGATTATGGTATCTCTTTAACCGTCATATACCGATACCCCCGAAATACTCCTTCATGAGCACGGTGAACGCCTTCATTTCTTCCGGACGGATATCGCCGATATTCGCGATACGGAACGTATTCGCGTCGGACAGCTTCCCCGGATAAATGGTAAACGCATGAGAACGTGCAAAGTCATGAAGTGAATCGAAGGAGTAAGCCGGCGTATCCGGTTCGATGATGGCCGTGATAAGCTTTGACTGGGCTTCCCGGGGAACGAGCATTTCAAGACCGAGCTCATCCACCGCTTTCACGAGCACCTCCCAACAGGCTGAATAGCGCGCGTATCGCGCGGTAATGGTTTCCACCTTTGTTTCGATTACAGCCTGCCGGAGCGAGTACATGGACTGTACCGGTGGGGTAAACCGGGTCTGGTGTGTTTTCTTGAAGTATTGATACTGATCCTGGAGATTGAGATAAAAGTTCCGCATGGGGTAAGCCGCGGTTTTATCAAGCTCGTCCTTCCGGCAAAAAACAAAGCCGATTCCGGCCATCCCCTGGATATTCTTGTTCGAGGTTGAGGCCATAAAATCGATGCCGTCCCGGTCCATGTCGATGTCTATGGCGGCAAACGCGCTTACGGCGTCCACAATGGTTACCATGCCGTGTTTTTTGGCAAAGCGGCACAACTCGGGTACGGGGTTGAGGAGACCGGTTGTGGTTTCGTGATACACCATGACGAGATGGGTAAAGCCGCCGCCCGCGATCTTGTCCTTGAGGGCCGGTACATCGAGCGGCAGGTATCCGCTGGATTTCCAGATTTCGGTATCGAGTTTGTACACCGAAGCGATCTTCGCAAGACGGGCACCGTAGGCACCGTTATCAATTATCAGGGTTTTTGACCCATCCGGTATGCAGGAGGAGACCATTACTTCATCCGCCGCCGTTCCCGATCCGCCGAAAAGGACGGTTTCGATGGCGCCGGGTTTTCCCGCCATGAGGGAAAGTTCATTTGATATCCATTCCATTACATCGCCAAATTCATGTTCACGGGGACAGATATCCGCGCACACTTGCGAATATTTCACGCTGTCGGTAGTCGTCGCCGGCCCGGGATTAAGGAGGACTTCCCGGCGAACGGCACGTTCCGCTTCGCGCCGGATGATAACCGGGTATACTTTCTCCGAAGCCATGGCAAGATGAGTTTCATCGTCAATCTCGCGCCAGGCGTAATCGTCCAGACGAAGGATACCGATTTTTGAGTCAGGAGTTGCCGCGGCGCTTACCGCGCTCATGGCGGTTTCATATTCCATGCGCGGCTGGTCTACAAGATGCGCGTTGCAGTAGGCAACCATCGCGTCAAGAGTCTTTTTGGTCAGTTTGGTAATACCGACAAGCTCGCCGAAAATTGCGGAAAGCTCGTTCCTTATTTTGGAGTGACGGACAAGATTTCCGTTGCCGTCGGCTTCAAGATAGACTTCATCACCCGAGGCGGTAGCGCCGGACGCAAGGATGACATTTGCCCGCTGTTCGTTCAGAAGGGCAAACAGTCCGGTTGAATCGTAAATGAGATCGGATTCCAGCAAGAGGAAATCGCCATGAACCTTTTCCGCGCAGCGGAGGAGGGTGCCCA
>CAZQEF010000052.1:0-7957 GCA_964592325.1 uncultured Treponema sp.
CATTTCCCGCCTCCGACCGGATATCATACTCATGGATGTCCTTCTCCAGGGAGAGCTTGACGGTATTGATACCGCCCTTCAAATCAAAAAAGATCTTGATATACCGGTTGTTTTCCTCTCGGCTTACACGGATCATGCGACACTTGAACGTGCAAAAGAAGCGACTCCGGTCGGATTCATTCTCAAACCGTTCAAGGAACGGGAACTGGCAACCATGCTCGAAATGGCACTTTTTAAAAGTGTTGCCGATCTGAAAGTTCGGGAGAAGGAACAGCTCTTTGCCGCAATATTGAATTCGACCACGGACGCGATTCTTGTTGTCGGGAAATCAGGAAATATCGTCTTTTTGAATCCGGAAGCAGAACAACTGCTCGAAATTTCGGACAACGAGGCCCGCCATGTTCAGATCAACGATCTCTTTACCCTGGCAAACAAGGAAACCGGAGAACTGTACCGCATACCACAGTCGCATAACCACGCCAGCGTACTAAAAGCCCACAATCTTCGTCTTACCAACCGCAGCAACAAATCCTTTGTGGTCGACATGATTGTCAACCTGGAAATCTCCGGCAACACCAGCGTAGGCGACCGCATTATCTCCTTCAAAGACATTTCCCGTCTTGATGAGATCACCTATACACTCAACTATCAGGCAAGCCACGACACACTCACCGGGCTTTTAAATCGCACCGAACTTGCGGCACGCCTTAATGCCATTCTCCTGAAAAGCAGCGGACAGCAGTCAAGTGTCCATGCGATCTTCATCGATATTGACCATTTCAAAATCTTCAACGACTCCTGCGGGACTCACGCGGGCGATGTCATGATCAGTACGGTGGCTGCATCAATAAAAAAACATCTCCAGAACCGCAATTTCGCGGCGCGGATTGGTGCGGATGACTTTGTCCTTGTACACTACAGCATGGATGAAACAGGTGAAACCGACGACATAACGGCTGTCGCCGGGCAATTGCTCAAATCATGCCAGGATACTCCCTTTATATGGAAAGGAAAGCCGTATCCGTATACTTTGAGTATTGCAATCATTCCGGTGGATGGCTCGTTCCAGAATGAACATGAAATCATGATTGCCGGTACCCAGACAGTACAGAAAATCCACCGCAGCGGGGGCAACCGCTTTTCTTTCTTTGAGCAACGATCCGGAGAACACTATTATTCGCTGCCGATTAGCGAATGGATTGCCCGAATTCATTCCTCCCTGCAGGAGGACGGGTTCATTCTCTACTACCAGCCGATTGAACCGCTCATGGGAGGCAAACAGCCGTCCAAAATTGAAGTACTGCTCCGCATGAAGGATGGAGACAACCCGGTAATCCAGCCGGGTGAGTTCATCCCTATCGCAGAACGGTACAACGTTATTTCGGCCATAGACCGATGGGTCATAGACAATTCTTTCCGGACCTATGCACGTCTCGCAAAGGCAAAGCATCCGCTCGCAGACGCCATTTTCTCGGTGAATCTCTCGGGCGGATCGCTGCTCGACGAAAACATCGTTTCGTACATTACGTCAAAAGCCCTTGAACACAACGTTCCTCCCCGTCAATTCTGCTTTGAACTTACTGAATCTTCCGCGATTCTCAATCTTGCCTCGGCATCAAGCCTCATCACCGGACTCAAGGAAAAGGGATTTTCTTTCGCGCTCGACGATTTTGGTTCGGGATTTTCTTCGTTCAGTTATCTGAAGAACCTCCCGGTTGACTTTGTAAAAATTGACGGCAGCTTCATCCGCAACATGGACCGGGATCCCGTTGACTACACCATGGTCCAGGCAATCAGCAGCATGTGCCGCATACTCGGTCTCAAAACGGTAGGGGAATTCGCGGAAAACGATACGATTATCAGAATGCTGGGAGAAATCGGTGTGGATTACGCGCAGGGCTACGGTATCGCCCGCCCGAAGGCATTTCCGGACTAATCGCCCAGACAGGTCCCGACATCACGCGCGGCCTTTAACATGTCATGATCAAGCGGCACGGTTTTTACCCGGTTCGCGACCTTATCCAGAGGAACTCCGGTAAGCCGGCCGTCGCGCAGGGCAACCATCTTGCCGTAATCACCAAGAGCCAGCATATTCGCTGCGGCAGTGCCGAATTGCGTCGCGAGAATCCGGTCATAGGCAACAGGAGTCCCGCCGCGCTGCAGATATCCCAGCACGGTCACCCGGGACTCGAGGCCGGTCTCTTTTTGTATTTCCCGTGCAACCCGGTAACCGATGGAACCGGACATCCGCTCCCGGTTCTTTTTAAACTTCTTTTTGTCCATGCCCGCTTCTTCCACGGAACGCGCTCCTTCGGCAACTACAACTATGGAAAAAGTCTTCCCTTCACGACAACGGCTCTCCAGATGGCGTGAAATACTGCCGATATCGTAGGGAATTTCCGGAAGAAGGATAACATCTCCTCCGCCGGCGACGCCGGAATACAGGGCAAGCCAGCCGGCCTTGTGTCCCATAACTTCAATGACCATGACCCGGTTATGACTGGAAGCGGTCGAATGCAACCGGTCTATTGCTTCAGTCGCCACGGAAAGGGCTGTATGAAAACCGAAGGTCATGTCCGTTTCGACAATATCATTATCGATTGTTTTGGGAAGGCTGATGATGTTGAGTCCTTCCTGTGCGAGCAGGGATGCGGTGGTATTGCTTCCGTTACCGCCGAGAATAACCAGACTGTCCAGACCAAGCTTGCGGTAATTGTCCTTTATGCTTCTCACTGCACAGGGCGCATCGGTTTCATCACACCAGTTCTTGTCCTTGAAGGGTTTTTCACGGGAGGTGCCCAGTATGGTTCCGCCACGCGCGAGAATACCGGAGAACTCAAGCGGCTCAAGAATCCGGCTCCGGTTTTCAATAAGGCCACGGTATCCATGTTCGAAACCGATAATGGTCATGCCATATACATCCATGGCAGTACGTGCCACTCCGCGTATTGCCGCGTTCAGGCCGGGAGCATCACCGCCGGATGTAAGAATACCGCAGGTTTTCGAAGCCGATTTCATCATGGACCCTCCGTTATTCACGATTATAACGGGTTTCCGGTCTTTTTCAATACCGGCTTTTCTGGTATCCTTGTAGCTCTATGAAACGATTTCTGCTTTCACTTGCAATTTGCACGTTTTTATCGTCGTTTGTTGCCGCAGAAGAAGCTTTTCTGGCCGGAACTGAAAACGGCCTGTACCGGATTACCGGTAATTCGTCACGCCTGTTGTGGCAGACGCGTGAAGTACGGAAAATTCTTCATGCCGGTTCCCGCTGGATCATTCTGAGCCTTGACGGTATACATGCAAGCACCGATCTCGAAACGTTTACACCCATAACGAACGGAATCCCGGTTAAAGTAGTCAAGATTCCGGGCAATGGCGTTAAAGAATTTTCCCGGGAAGTTCAGGAGCTCAAGGATCTGGAAATACATCCCGTGAATAATGAAATCATGGTAACCGCTACCAAAGACGCAGTGTATCTTACCCGGGACGGAGGGGAATCATGGCAAAGCCTCGGCCGAAGCGCCCGGACCGCAGGAGTAAAAGCGGTTTCCGTTCTTGATTTGCCGGATACTACCGGCAAAATGCGCCTCACGGTATTCATGTCACATCCCATATACGGAATTTCATGGAAATATGCGGATCAACCCGGCTCGTCATGGAACGATCTTAATGCCGGACTCTACTGTGTGCCATCCATACGCTGGCCCGATGAAGTAGCCGATATTTCCGTCCTCTCCGGTGAAGACTCCACAACCGTGATTGCATCAAATACGTTCAAACCGGCCATGTACCGCCTCAACTGGGAAAAAAAGGAATTTGAATTCCTGTGGCGCGGGAATGCTCCTCTCGATACCGTGGAAGGCCTGGCACCGGGAAAACATTCAGTGGTATTCACCAGCCCGTCACACATCCGGGAACTTCCGCTACGGAGAACCGCTGCTGAACCATCCGCCCCGACGGAAATTCGGGACTGGTATCCACTTCTGTCCAGACTGCCGGGAATCGTTTTATCCGCATGGATACCGGAACAGTACAGCGGGAACCGGGGAGCGCTCTCCCTTTCAGAGTTATGGCTCCTTTCCCCCGAAAACAACCAGGCTTCCCATACGGCTCAAGCCCGCGGTAAAACCGGAAATTACCTGCCGGTTCACCAGGTTACAACGGCGGAGGGCAGAAAAAAGCATCTGGACACGCTGAAAAAAAACAACCTGAACATGCTGGTTGTTGACATGAAAGATGATTACGGGTTTATCCGGTATGATTCAAAAGATCCGCTGGTTCGTTCTCTCGGAACCTTCAGCTGGGGCGTTAATCTCGATGAATTTGTCGCAGACGCAAAAAAACAGGGAATATATCTGGTTGCCCGCATTGTCGTGTTCAAAGACCGGGGACTTGCCCGGCAGGCAAACGGGAAATATGCCGTGTGGGACAAAACCGAAGACAAGCCCTGGCAGGGCTACCGGATGGTCCGTGAAGAAAAGGAAGTCACCAGTACAACCGAACAGGGGGGACAGAATGAACCGACCTATGTCCGCCAGTACTATGATGAACACTGGGTCGATCCTTACAGCGAAGAAGTATGGGAGTACAATGTCGCCATTTCCCGGGAACTCATTGAACGGGGTTTTGATGAAATCCAGTTTGACTACATCCGTTTCCCTACAGACGGGACAAACCTCTCCGATGCGCAGTTCCGCTGGCAGGATCAGGGCATGGACCGGGAAAGCGCCCTCATGTCCTTTCTTTCCTACGCAAGGGAAAAAATAAACGCGCCCATTTCCATCGATATTTATGGCGCCAACGGCTGGTACCGGACCGGAGCGAGAACCGGCCAGGATGTTGAACTCCTGGCCCGCTACGTTGATGTAATCTGCCCCATGTTTTACCCGAGCCACTTTGAACAGCAGTTTCTTGCGCACGAACCGGCTATAGACCGCCCGTACCGCATATTCCTGCATGGTTCATACCGGAATGCCATAATCGCCCGGAATCATATTGCCGTCAGGCCCTGGGTTCAGGCTTTTTATCTGAATGTGTCCTACGATCGCGCATTCTACAATCAGGATTATGTACAGAGACAGGTATTCGGTACACGTGATGCGCTGAATCAGGGATATACCTACTGGAATAATTCGGGACGCTATGAGGATCTCCGGCCGGACATCAACCTCTCCGCTCCGTATCCCTGGCAGCCACCGGCAGAAACACCGTCAGGAGCACGCCCCTTTTTTGGTGAATCGCGCGGAGCCCTCAGATGAACACCATTGAAGCAGCACCGATGATTCATGACTCGTATGCAGCAGTCCTTGACTGGGGTATCCGGGTAATAGAAGCAATACAGGATATTCTGCCGTCCATTGCCACACCGGTTTTCAGAACAATCACCGTTCTCGGTGATCCCGTTTCCTACCTTATCATCATTGCGTTCATATACTGGTGTGTCGACGAACGGCGTGCCGTACGTGCCGGCATTATTCTGTTTGTTTCCGCCGGCATCAACGCCGTGCTCAAGAACCTGCTGGCGGTACCACGGCCGTTTGTACGCAAACCGGGCATCAACCTCATACACGCGACCGGATACGCAACGCCGTCCGGTCATGCACAGAATTCCACCGCGTTTTGGCCATCCCTGCTGCGTGGCGTACCGGGCAAAGCGGTAAAAACAGCATGCATCATTCTCCCGCTGCTCATCGGAGTGAGCCGGATATATCTCGGAGTGCATTACCCGACCGATGTTTTTGCAGGCTGGGCGCTTGGTGCCGCTACAGCGGTATTCGCTCTTGTTGCCTTTCCCCGCATCAGGAGTCATCTTGCGAAAAAAATTCAAGCCAGATTCCCGGATATGAAAAGGCCAAGAACAAGCGTACTCATTGCCGGTATCGCACTGGTTGTATTCCTGTTGAACCGGTGGAGCGGCGGAGAAACATACATTGGCGGTCTGCTGTTCGGGTTTGCCGCAGGGGCCGTGCTGTTGCATGATGCCGACGAAGGAACATCATTCTCCGCGGCATCCGGCAGCTGGTATAAAAAAGCCCTCCGGTGTGTTACCGGGGGGGCAGGACTGGCCATTATTTATACTGCGGGAAATGCCCTGTGCGATCTCATGCCCGACACACAGCTGGCTTTATGCCGGTTTATCCAGTTCGCGATTATCGGATTCTGGACAAGCCTGATTGCCCCGCGGCTTTTTGTCAGGATCGATCTGCAATAAATCTGTCGATAACCGGACGAAGATCACTGCAGGTATCAGCGTACCGGAGTATGGCTTCAAGGTATCCTGCAGGATCTCCGGTATCAAGGCGGAGGCCTTCTACCGGCGCGTGCACAACCTTGCCTTCCGCCATGAGCCGGTTAAGCGCGTATACATGAAAATATTCCCCGGGAGGAGTCCCTTTTTTTTCTGCGTCCGCGCAATGGATATTCCAGCCTTCTTCAAGCAAATCGAAAAACTCGGGCGGCACCAGATACCGGCCGATACAAACATCATGCCCAGGCTCGGTTCCGGGCGCAGGTTTCTCGACAATTGAGCGGACATGGAGTTTATCTGCCGCAAGATCAAATACCCCGTAACGCGACACATCGCCCTCCATATTAATACTCGCCATGACGGCAGTACCGGTTTTGCGGTATACGTTTGCAAGCTGTCCAGCGAGCGGAACCGACCCAAAATGCAAATCATCCGGATAGGCAATAATACACGGCTCGCCGCATACCCAGTTTTTTACCTGCAACAGGGCATGCCCGGTACCCATCATGGACTGCTGGCGCACAAAAGCTATTGACGCCTGGGGCGGAGCGATACGCTCAAGAGCAGCATCGCGTCCTTCACGGGTAAAAACCGATTCAAGCTCAATCTCCCGGTCAAAGTAGTCTTCAAGCGACTTTTTTCGACGCGACGTTATTATTACGATATCCCGAATCCCGGCCTGAACAAACTCGTCCACAATGAACTGCATGGATGGAACGGTAACGAGCGGAAGCATTTCCTTTGGCACAGTTTTGGTAACCGGTAAAAAGCGGGTGCCGTATCCCGCAGCAACAATTATTCCTTTCATGAGAATCAGTGTATCACTACGCCGAACAGCGGGACAAGTCCCGGGTTTTTGTTGACGTTTCGACAGTATCCGTTCATACTGTCTTTATACTATCCGGAGGGTTTATCAAACATGAACACGGTAATTGATCTTCTGTACGAAGGCGCGAAAAAATTCGGCAAAGCTCCCTACCTGGGAGACAAATCCGGTGAACACTATACAACGGTAAGTTTCTCACAGGCAGAACATCTTTCCCGCACTTTTGCAACGGCATTGATCCTGCGCGGATTTTTAAAGGATGACCGCATATCAATACTGTCTGAGGGAAGAACCGCCTGGGTTATCAGCGAGTTCGGACTTCTCAGGGCAGGATGCATATCGGTACCGCTTTCAACAAAACTCTCTCCGGAGGAGCTGGTATTCCGGCTTGATCATTCCGAATCCCGTGCCATTTTTATTTCGGAGAACAATTTTCAAAAACTGGCAGACATTCTTGACACTGTCAAGAAACAGCCGCTCGTTGTCTGTTTGTCCGGAAAAACAGACAACATGGAAAAACTGGTTTCAAAAACATCGCTTTCGACAGGGAAAGATTTTCTTTATTATGAGGACCTCCTCTCCGAAGGCGAAAAAGCCCTGACAGCACCGGCTGACCCTGCCCGTTTCGGAGGGAAAACCGCAGACAGAATTCTGCAGGAACGGGAAGAACAGACAGGAGCCGATGACACCGTTACCATTTCCTATACATCCGGAACAACCGGAAACCCCAAAGGCATCATGCTTACCCACCGAAACTACCTGCACAACGCAGAAAACGCCGCGCAGGTAGTCGAAGTCAAACAGGGGTGGAAGAGCCTCATCATGCTTCCGCTGGATCATTCGTTTGCCCACACCGTGGGAATCTACATCTTCCTCCTCAA
>CAZQEF010000053.1:0-7924 GCA_964592325.1 uncultured Treponema sp.
TCTCAAGACTTTCGGCAAGATTACCGTCTGCGAGTGAATCGAGCATGGAAGACACATGACCGCTTGTTCTTGATACGGAGCGTGCGTAAAACCAGACAATGAGAAGGCCGAGCAGCCAGACGGCGAGAATGATTGCGCCGGAAACAATATATGAATACACCTGCCAGGACTGGATGCCGTGGGCAAATACGGGAAGCTGCAGCGAGATACTGGCGCGAATGGTATCGAGACCACCGGTTATCTGCACTATCAGTGAAGAAAATCCGTCTGAAACCGGGAATGTTTCCCGCTCATACGCGTCAAAGAAACGGCGTACATCGTCCTCTATGACCCGGCGGTGTGCTTTCAGTGAGGATACCGCCTCCATTGCTTCGGTACTTCGACCACGGATATACGCATGCTGCTCGAAATAGGAAAACTGCTGGTCAAGACGTTTCAGAACGCTGGTTACCGCATCCCGCTGAAGGCGCGCCGGATGAGTAAGGGTCCGAAACAGTTCTATCTGCAATCGGGAAAGCTGTTCGTCGATTGAAACGAACGCATCATAGTCGGCCTGAAGGCGGGATGCTGGAGCCATAACGAGAAGAAAGACTCCGGCGGTACAACCAAAGAGAAGAAACAGGGAAACAAGCAAGATTATTTTACGCGATACCGTTGAGGTCAGCACACCGATCCTTTTTTCCGGGAACCCTTTACACGCCCGGATATTATTCTTAGAGTATACGTCATGAAGATCCTCCATACCGGCGATCTGCACCTCGGCAAGTCACTCCATGAAACTTCGCTGCTCGAAGATCAGAAAGTCATGCTCGAACAGCTTGTTGAAGAACTCTCCCGGTATTCATACGACGCACTCGTTATTGCCGGAGACGTCTACGACCGCACCATTCCCCCCGCCGAGGCGGTGGACCTGTTCAGTTCCTTTCTTATACGGCTGCGCAGCGAGCTGCCGGATCTGTCCGTGTTCATAATTCCCGGGAACCATGACTCCGCACGGCGTCTTTCATTTGCCAACAGGATACTCGGCCAGCAGCAGGTGTTCATAAATGGAGATGCAGAAGAATCCTTCAAACCCATTATACTTGAAAAAGGGGGAAACCGGCTAGCATTCTTTTTGATGCCCTTTCTTCTGCCCGGAAACCTCCAACCGGCACATCCTGCAGCCGAATCAGCATCCAAAAGTTCCGCAGACGATACTGCCGGGCCGGAACTCGATCTTTTTGCCGATACGGATACCCCGCCCTCCCCCTCCGAACCGCTTCTATATTCACAGGCGGATCTTGCCCGCGAAGCGTCGCGCAGGTTTGACGACATACGCTCCCTGCCGGAATACCGCGACATTCCGGCGGTTCTTGTTGCCCATCTCTTCATGACCGGCGGAGTGGAATCTTCATCGGAACGGGTGTTCATTGGCTCGGCGGAACGCGTCCCGTCATCGCTCTTTTCCGGTTTTGCCTACGTGGCGCTCGGCCATCTTCACAAGAAACAGCGGGTTCATGACCATATCTGGTATTCGGGTGCTCCCTTGGCCTACGCATTTGACGAAGCGGATTGCGAAAAATGCTTTTTACGCGTAGAAATACCTGCCGCATCCTCCGACAAGCCGGTTACCGTTACCCCGGTTCCCGTACAGCCTGCGCGTCCGGTAGAACGTCTTTCCGGCGCTTTTGACGACTTTTATCATGGATCGGCCTTTGATGCTCATGCAGGCTCATATCTTGAGATCACACTGACCGACGCAAACCTGATCGCCAACCCCATGAACCTGCTCCGGACGAAATTCCCCTTCCTGTTGAGCATCCGCCAGGGAGAGTGGCAGAAACATCGACAGGAAACGGTCCGGGAAAACACACCGGCTCCCAAAGGCAGAGACCTGTCCGAAGATTTTTCGGCATTCCAGACGCTTCTGTACGGAACCGTAGACGCGCAAAAAAAGAAGCTCTTCGACGGGCTTCTGAAGGATGCTGCTCATGAAAGTTGAGAAGCTTCTTCTAAAGAATATTGGCCCGTTTCACGGGACGCACCGGATCAACTTTACTGCCCTCGGGGATATCTTTCTCATATACGGCAAGACCGGCGCCGGGAAAACTACCGTTTTTGATGCAATCACGTATGCCCTGTACGGCAACATATCCGGCGGCAGAAAGAATCTCGTCAAGCAGATGCGGAGCCATTTCGCAGAAACAGGCGATGAGTGCGCCGTAGAACTGACTTTTTCCCTGGGGCGAAAGCACTACCGGGTATGCCGGAGCCTGCCGGGAGAAAAAGTCGGCAAACGAAGCGGAAAAATCACCGATGTTCAGGAACAGGTGACCCTGGAAGAGAAATCGGGTGAAGCATGGGAGACCCGAACGTCCTCAAAAAAGAGTGAAACAGACGCCATGATCTTCGCTTTGCTCGGTCTCTCGCTCGATGAATTCTCCCGCATCGTCCTTTTGCCCCAGGGCGAGTTCTCGCAGTTCCTCCGTCTCAATTCAAAAGACCGCAAGGACGTGCTTTTAAAGCTGTTTCCCATGGAAACCTGCACCCGGATAATCGAAGAGGTTCGTGAGCGTTCACGCGATGCCGCCGGGCGGTTAAAGGATAAAGAAGCGACGCTCGCGGCCTTTCGGCAGGAATACGACAGCAGCGTCTACAGCGAAACCCGCGCGACACTGACCGGTTCAATAATCGATCTTGAAAAGAAACACGCCGTACTCCTTGATGCGGTAATGGCACAGAGCCGCGTATGCGAACAGGCACAGTCCATCGCAATGAAACGTCTTCGCCATCAGGAATTGGCAAAAGCGCTTGAAATGCTCAACAACGAGAAAGGGACAATCGCCAGCAGGAAGCAGGATCTTGCCCTTGCCCGCAAGGCCGCCCCCCTGGTATACCGCATTGAGCAGCTTGAAACCGCGGAAATGGATACGGAAAAAACTGCGCATGAGCTTGACGAGATTGTACGGGAGCTTGCCGCGGCCACCGAGCTCAGGGTTACCTTTGAAAAAAAAGCCTGTGAACACACACACAATGAGGAGAAACGGCAGGAACTGCGTACCCGCCGACAAAACCTTGATATTGCGACGAAAATTGCCGCAACCCTGGTAAGGGAACAGGAAGAACTTGACGGACTGAAAAAGTACCGTACCGAATTGAAGAAGGCTGCCGAAGAAACAGCGAAAAAGCTGGAGGAATTTGATGCCCGCCTTTCCGCGCTTGCAGAACCGGTTTCCCTGCTCGAAGAGCGCGCGCGGGTACGGGAAGATGCAGACAAGCGTCGTCAGCGCGCACGTGCCATTCATGAATGCGCAACAGAATACGAGCGCTTGCGCCGTGCCATGGAAGGACACGCCGGAGCCGCCGCAAAGATTGAAGAGCGCATCGGCGAAGGCGAAAAGGACCTTTCCATAGCAAAGGCAGAGCGTGAAGACCTCCTGCGTGAACAGGAGAAGGCCCGAAATGAAGACGCCGCCTCCGCAATAGCCCGTACGCTCCGGACCGGAGAACCCTGCCCGGTTTGCGGGTCGACTGAACATCCTCACCCTGCAAAGCATTCCGCTTCATTTGATACCGGCGACCGGATTGACGCGAAAAACCGTTCCATTGAGTCGCTGGAAGCAAAGCTCGAAAACATGAAGAAAGAGCATGCGGCCTTCAAGGCCAGTGAAAACAGCGTAGCCGAACGTCTGGCTGAAACATGCGCAAAGAACACGGCACTGTTTGACGGAAAACAGCCGGATGATATACCGCCACCGGAAGAAGCTGCAATGGAACTGGAAAAAGTGTCATACGAACTGGAAACAGCCGCCAAAGAACTCACACAATCACAGAGAGCTGTTCAGGAAGCCGAACAGATCCGCAAAAACCGCGCACAATTTCTCGCGGGAACCGAAAAAACCACCGCCGAAATTGAAGCGCTTGCCCATTCCATAACAGAAAAAGAAGCCGGTATTACGTTCAACACCAACCGCTACCGGGAAGCCTTTCCCGATGAAAGTGCGCCGGACCCTGCCATGGCAGAGGAAGCGCTCGATGTACTGGATGCAACACTGCTGGAACTCGATGCAGCCATTCGACGATTCACCGAGGGCTTTGCCGCCGCAAAGGAACAATGCGCCTCTCTCGCAGCACGGAAAGACCAGCAGGAAAAACTGCTTCACGGCAAGAAAAAGGATATCAGCTCATTACAGCGCGAACTTGATGAACAGAGCGCCAAAGCAGGATTCTCATCCACCGATGAAATCCGTTCAGCGGCGAAAAATGAGGACCAGATAGATGAACTTGACCGGGAGATCCTTGACTGGAACAAACGCCTCACGGAAACATCGGCCGAAACGGAAGCGCTTGCCATAGAGTTGAAGAACTGGAACGGTCCGGATCCCGAAACCGCGGAAGCGGAGTTGCAGCAACTTTCCGGGGAGCTCGAATCCTCGCAGACCGGCATACATGAAAAGAAACTGGCCCTGTCAAATCTGGACATGCGCGAACAGCAGTATCAGTCACTGGTTACCGAATTCGAAGAACTTTCGAAACAGGCCGGGACGCTGGTTGCGCTTGCCGGAGATCTTACGGGACAGAATCCGGCGAAACTCAGCTTTGACGCGTGGATACTCGGGACCTACCTGGAAGAAATAACCGCGTACGCAAATACCCGGCTTGAGCGCATGAGCGACGGCCGGTTCCGGATACTGGTTGATGAGCAGTACCGCAAGGGAAACAGTCTTGCAGGTCTTGACCTCGAGATACTCGACGCCTACACCGGAAAAACACGACCGGCTGCCACCCTTTCGGGGGGTGAAACATTCATGGCCTCCATCAGCCTCGCGCTCGGTCTTGCCGACTCCATCCAGGCCCGTTCCGGCGGCATTCAACTCGATGCCGTGTTTATTGACGAAGGATTCGGCTCTCTCGACGAAACCAGTCTGGAAAAGGCGCTCGGCATTCTCGATGAAATCCGCGGACACCGCATGGTGGGACTCATCTCGCATGTCCCCGAACTGCGCTCGAGAATTCCGGGACGCATCGAAATAGTCAAAACCCAAACGGGGTCAAGAATTGTACAGGGAGAACTCTCATGACCGGAAGCGCGCTTTTTACTGATTTCTATGAACTGACGATGGCCCAGGGATACTGGAAATACGGGATGAACCGTCCGGCCGTCTTCGATGTTTTTTTCCGCAAGCAGCCTTTCTCCGGCGGCTTTTCCATTTTCGCCGGACTCGACCCGCTCATGGATATCCTTGAATCGTTCCGTTTTTCCCCGGAAGACCTGAAGTGGCTTGCCTCGCTTAACCGCTTTGATCCCGGTTTTCTCGACTATCTGGCGGACTTTCGTTTTTCGGGAAACCTCTGGGCCATGGATGAAGGTACGGTCATTTTCCCCGACGAGCCGATTATCCGTATCCATGCCGACGCCATAGAAGCATCGATTATTGAGGGTCTCGTACTGAATACCATCAACTTCCAGAGTCTCATCGCTACCAAAACGGCCCGCATCTGGCTCGCGTCCGGCAAGGCGCCGATCATGGAGTTCGGTCTGCGCCGGGCGCAGGGAGAAAACGGCGCCATGAGCGCGAGCCGCGCCTCGTTTATCGGGGGAGCGGCCGGAACAAGCAACACGCTCGCGGGAAAGGAATACGGAATTCCTGTTCTCGGAACCATGGCTCATTCCTGGATCATGAGTTTCCCGTCCGAAGAGGAAGCGTTCCGCGCTTACGCGGACATGTTCCCGGACGCGTCCATCTTCCTCATCGATACGTATGACACCCTGGAATCGGGTCTTCCCGCGGCGATTACCGTGGGAAAAGAACTGCAGGCAAAGGGGAAAACCTTTGGAGTCCGGCTTGATTCAGGTGACATCCAGTACCTGAGCGAGGAAGTGCGAAAAACGCTCGATGCGGCAGGCCTCAAGGATGCCACCATAACCGTCTCGAATGAGCTCAATGAGGAAATCGTTGATTCCCTCGTCCGTGACGGCGCGCCAATCGATACCTGGGGAGTGGGAACGCACATGGTAACCGGCGGCAACGACTCCTCGTTTACCGGCGTCTACAAGATGTGCGCCCGGACAGGAAATTCCGGTGAACTCATCCCCGCCATGAAACTCTCGGACAATCCGGAAAAGATGACCAACCCCGGCGTCAAACAGGTGTGGCGTCTGTACCTGGAAGACGGCACCGCCAAAGCCGACGTTCTCTCCCTTGAAGGAGACGTGATTCCCTGCGGCAAATCAGACCGCTTTTATCATCCCGCGAATGAACTCCAGAGCTTCGTGTGTACACCGGAACGGTCGGTTCCCCTTCTCTCGGAGAAAATGCGCCGCGGGAAACGGCTGCAAACGGCCGAAACGCTTGATATAATCAGGGAGCGGGTCAGAAACGGATTGCGGGAATTCGACCGGACGTACCGGCGCATACTGAACCCGCATATCTACAAAGTTTCATTGACAAAAGCCTTGAGAGATCTCAAACTGGAGTTTCTGAAAACACACGAGTAATGATCATTTGTCCGAGGAGGAATTACATGATACGAAAGAAAAACCTGTTGCTGCTCATTGCCGCGGTTCTCTCTTTTTCGCTTGCCGTTACCGGCTGTTCGAAAAAAGCTCCTGTTTTGAAAGCCGCCGACAAACACGGACTGGTATTCGGAACCGCGATCAAGGCGGGGGACATTCTGGATCCGGAAATGTCGAAGTTCATCGCAGGCAATTTCAATCTCATTGTTCCCGAAGATACGCTGAAATGGAAAAACATTCGCCCCACAAAACAGTTCTGGAACTGGACAGACCTCGACAAGATGGTTGACTTCGCCGAAGAAAACGATCTTGTCATGAAGGGGCACCCGCTTATCTGGGATGAACAGACCCCCGGATTCGTTAACAGCGTAAAAACAAAAGAAGCCGCGCTTGCGATTCTTGTTGAACACATCACCGAAATCATGACCCGATACAAGGGACGCATCAGGATGTATGACGTTGTGAACGAACCCTTCGAAGAGGACGGATCCATGCTCGATTCGTTCTGGTACCGGACCTGCGGCACCGAATTCATCGATGTCGCATTCCGTACCGCACGGGAAATTGACCCGGATGCGATACTCATCATGAACGAGTTCAACAACGAGTTTGCCGGGCATCCCAAATCGGACGGCATGTATGAGTTTGTAAAAGGCATGGTGGAGCGAGGGGTTCCCATAGACGGTATCGGTATCCAGATGCACATCATGGCTGAAAGCTATTTCAACGCCGAGGCGCTCGGGGAAAACATCCGGCGATATGCAGATCTCGGCTTGAAGGTGTACTTCTCGGAAATCGACGTTCGAATCAAGAATCCGGTTACGGAAGACAAGGAAGCACAGCAGGTTGCGGCCTACCGCGGGCTCATGGAAGCCGCTCTTGCGAATGAAAACGCGAAACATTTTGTTGTGTGGGGTTTCGCCGACAGCCGAAGCTGGGTACCGCGCGCCTTCCCGGGATATGGCAGCGCCCATCTGTTTGAAAGCGATGTCGAGCCCCGGAATCCGAAAGCGGCCTATCGTGAAATTGAAGCCGTCGTGAAAAACTGGAAAAAATAACCTACGGAAGATACGCGCTTTTGATGTTCGCAAGCGCGTCGAAAAGCTTTCGCTTTTCACTGTACCGCCCGTCGGTGAGCGCCTGCAGCCTGCCGCGGGCTTTTTTTCGTCCCGAGTTGTCCTGAAAATTGCATGTACAGGTTGAACTGATATACCCTTGCGACGTGGCATGCCGTACAATCATCGGAATGTCCGCCAGACACAGCGGACGTATGATGGTGACGGGGTACTTGTCGTAGGTGAGCCGTGGCGGCATGGTGGAAAGCTCGCCCTTCACGAGCGCGTTCATGAGCAGGGTTTCAAGGATGTCGTCAAGATGATGGCCGAGGGCGATCTTGTTGAATCCTTCCTTCATGGCATAGTTGTTGAG
>CAZQEF010000054.1:0-3073 GCA_964592325.1 uncultured Treponema sp.
AAACTCCGCCTCCCTTTACCGGGTGGCCGGATATTGCGCATTTTTTACCGCGTATTCGTGTTGAGGGCTCCTCTCTTACTGTAAACGAATTATATGCTCTTGGCTGTTTTTGTGAATCTGTGCAGAAGTTCCGTGCCTGGGGGGCGATAAGAATACAGGAGGATGCCCGTTCTTCGGCATCTTCTTCCTCAGTATTTGCTCTGTCCCCCTCAGAAGATTCTCTATTGGAGCGTATCGTAGCAATTTCCGATTTGAATGAAGAAGAGAATGCAATATTCAAAGTCATTGAGCGTTCAACGGGGGAAATTCGTGATTTACCCGAGATACGAGCTATACGGCAGTCAATCATCAAAATACGCCAGGATATTGACCGGTTAATCGGTTCCTATCTCACTGATGATGGTCTCAGACAGGGACTTCAGGCAAAACTACCCACGATAAAGGATGGTCGTCAGGTTCTCTCAGTAAAAGCAGGATCAAAAAACCGTATCAAAGGCATTATTCATGAAGTATCACAATCGGGACAAACCGTATATATCGAACCTGATGATGTCGTTGCACGAAATAATGACCTGGTAGCGGAAGAACATCATCTGGATCGGGAAATTGCACGTATTTTAAAGGCTCTTACTGAAAGACTCTGTCCCTCGTGTGAAAAGATTGTTGCCGCTCACAAAGAAATGCTGTTTTTTGACCGGATTGCTGCAGCTGCATCCTGGGGGAAGGCGTATTCGTGTGTCTATGCCCAATCAGTAGATCTCAAGGATCATGAAGAACCGGCAATTATGCTCAAACAGGCCCGTCATCCACTGCTCGGGCGTGCCGCGGTTCCAATAGATCTTGTCCTGACTCCAGGGGGACGGCAATTGATAATAACAGGTCCCAATACGGGAGGAAAGACTGTAAGCTTGAAAACGGTTGCACTCTTATCACTCATGAATCAAAGCGGTTGGCCAATCACCGCTTCTTCCGGTACTGCGCTACCCATTTTTGATTATATCGGCTGTGATATTGGTGACGAACAGTCACTTGATCAGTCTTTGTCAACTTTTTCTGGACATATGAAAAACATTTCTACGATTCTCTCATCGGTGACAGAGCAAAGTCTTGTACTTCTTGATGAGCTGGGAAGCGGGACTGATCCACAGGAGGGGAGTGCTATCGCCATGGCTGTTCTTGACGCTCTCATGGAGAGAAACTCTGTAGTACTGGTTACCACACATCATGGAATATTGAAAAATTACGGATATACCCATGAAACCTGTATAAACGCGTCTGTTGAGTTTGATCACAATACTCTGAGTCCGACTTATCGTATTGTCATGGGAATACCGGGCGAGAGTCATGCACTTGATGTCGCCGCAAAAAATGGACTTGCCGGAGCGATTGTTGATAAAGCAAGATCATATCTTGATGATGAACGTGCCGATATATCTGCACTCATACAGGGTCTGACCTCAAAACATGAGGCACTGGATTCTCTGGAACAGCGAAAGAGGCGGGAGGAACGTGAAATCCTTGAAAAACAACAACGGGTTGATTTGAAGGAGTTACAGCTCCGGCAAAAAGAGCTCGAGCTTCGCGAGCAGGGATTCAGAAAACTTACCCGTTTACTTGATGAGGGTAGAAAAGAGCTGGAAAATCTCGTCAGAAAAGTGCGTGAAGGAGAACTCACGCGTGAGAAAACCCTTGAAGTAAAAGCCTGGATGAATAATCTCGACGGACAGATAGCTGCTGAATATGAAAGTATGGGAGAAGAGCGAAAAAAACTGGCAAGTATGAAAGTCTCCTCGGGGGACAGAGTAATTAACAAATCAACGAGTAAGAGTAAGAAGAACAGGAAAAATGAAGCCGGAATTGAATTGCTTCCTGGTGCTGAGGTCTATGTAGGCAAAAATAAGCAGCGTGGAATACTTGTCAGGGAAGAAAAGAAAGGGAAATGGTTGGTAATGGTCGGGCCGATGAAAATAACCATAAACTGTGACGAACTTGAGGCTATTAGCCGACGCGCGAAACAGGACAAAGTGGCGCAGATTGATTATTCCACTGATTTTGGGGACAGAGGTTCACCTGCTTTCGAACTTCGTCTTCTCGGTATGCGGGTTGATGAGGCCGAAAAAGCATTACAAAGACAATTTGATCTGGCAATTATGAACGGATTGCGCGAGTTCTCAATAATTCATGGCAAGGGGCATGGTGTGTTGCAGAAACTGGTTCATGATTTCCTGGTTGAACATACAGACCAGTGCTCGTTCTCTTTTGCTAACCCTGAAAACGGCGGATCAGGAAAGACCGTTGTTATTCTACAGTAATAGAATTTATCTACTATGCCTTGTTCCAAGGCTCCGCAATTACAATGCCTTTTGACTTGTCAAGACGGAATACAACCTGTTTCTGAAGTTTTGTTACAGTATAGGGAACATGGCATATTTCAAGCTCTGTCCCCGGATGAATGCTTCCCCTTACCTCTATGTATGCGGCGTCGTTACTGTCAATATTCGGTAAATAGGTCGGAATCTTTGCATTTATTTCAGCCATTTTAGCCTTTATTGTTGTAATAACTTGTAACAATTTGTCAGATGCTTCCTCTTTATGCGCCTGTTCTGCTTGTTGAAGCTTCACACTGAGAATTCTCAGTTGCTCATTGGCTATATCCAGTTCCTGCTGGACCGTAAAATTAGTCCCGCAACGAATATAAGTCTTTGTTCCGCGTGGTGCTCCAATATCATATGCTTCGATACCCCCGATTACGATGCATTCGCAGCCGACGAGCTTTGCATTTTCTCCCATGCGGATAAATCCCATGGAATATACTTTTGACTGCATAATACTCCCAGATACAGTGACATCCCCCCGAACGGCAACTTTGCAATTCTGGATATATTTTGCAGATAAGGTTCCCCCAACGCGTAACGCCCCTCGTCCTTTACCCTCGATGCCTGCTTGAACAAGCATATCCTTTTTCCCGGTAGTACTTGCGCCTACAGATGACAAAAGTTCCTTTAGCTCTGTTACTTTTAGGGCAGCAAGCATGTCGGCATTCGTCGATTCTCTTAGGTAACCTTCATCAATC
>CAZQEF010000054.1:3083-7883 GCA_964592325.1 uncultured Treponema sp.
TTTGCAGACAATCTCGGTGACGTCAATTACTTCACTCGAAACAATAGAACCTCCCGAGTAGATTTTGAAACCATCTGCAACTTTGCCCTGAAGGATGATATCCCCCGGAAATACGATATTACCTGTGGTAAAATCGACTCCCTTCTTCAAAAGGAGGACTTCTTCGATGCTGATAATTCCGTCACTGGAAATGGACAATCGTCCACTCTTCCCGGCAAAAAGTCCCTTCTCATGGTCAATAACATTGGTTCCTGCAGAGAAAACGGGCATTTTTTTCGTGTCAAAGGGTGTTTGCTCTCCAAATACATTCTGGCCGGGAATCCCGGGAACAGTTGCAATTCTCCTTGCGATCGGTTCACGGACTTTTACAATGGAAAAAGCACTGATGGCATGCCAATCTATTCGTGATGCATCCGGATCAATTTCAGGTTTACGCTCAATCAGGTCTTTTCTCATGACAAAGTGCTCAGATATTTCCGTAACCGGAGAAATTCCACGGGCAATGAGTACATCTTTGACTGCTGTGTGTGTTGTATTGACTGTGAATATGGATTCCTGTATTACTTCGTGAAGCACACCAGTGATGATCCCGTTTTCCTCAATTTTCTGTGCAACGGTGGGATAGGTAAGAAAAGAGCCCCCTGAGGCAGGCGGATAGAAACTTCCTGTAACGGTCAATTTATTCGGGGCAATTGACATCTCCGCAAAGCCGTCTTTTGGATCACCCTGCCGAATATAGAGGATGGTGCTTTCCTGTTTTTCCGATTGCTCTTCGTTGTTCACAGTACTCCCCCTGCTCAGTATCGGCAATATGTTTACTTGACACAACTGCTATTTATATACATTATATGTGTATAATTATTCAAACTTGGATGGCAGTAACCGGTGAAAGAACGACTCACACGCCTAAAAACAATCCGGAAGTTGATAAAAACATACCGGATCGAGTCCCAGGAAGCTCTTCTGGGGTACCTTTCCCGTGAGGGTTATGCCGTCACTCAAGCAACTTTATCACGGGATTTGAAACTCCTCAAGGTTGGAAAGATTTCTGATGGTAATAATGGATATGTCTATACTCTTCCCGGTGATGAAGAGAGACAGGAATCCGAACAGACTGTCGTTCAGGACTTTCTGCGTGGATATATATCTATCGAATATTCAGGAAACATAGTCGTTATAAAAACATATTCCGGCCATTGCGATGTCGTTGCAACCTCAATTGACAGCATGGGGTTTGATGAAGTTCTTGGATCTGTTTCGGGACGAGATAATTGCGTGTTTCTGTGTCTCCGCGAAGGTATTTCAGGTGAGGATTTTCTTGAGACCCTGAAATTAAAGATACCCGAACTTGATGACTAGTCCGCGATAGATTTCTTTTTTTTTCATATCACTAAGGAGTCTTAACAATGATAACCTGGAATAACTTTGATACGCTTAATTCGTACAAGAAACTGCTTTCCCTTACAAATACTGTTGAATTGGCAACAATGCTCACACCCGAACGTGTTCGGTCATATATTGTGCCGATGGCAAACGGCCTAATGTATAATTATGCAGGAAAAAAGGTAAACGATCAGATTCTGTCTGTTCTCCAGGATCTTTCAGATGAACAACAGCTGATAGAAAAGTATCAGGCCTTATTGGACGGTGACGTTATCAATACCGGAGAGAAACGTAAAGTTCTGCATCATCTTGCACGTGGGCAGTTGGGAGCTACGATTGTACATGACGGGAAGAATCTTCGGTCTTTTTATGTTGAACAGTTAAACAAGATCAAATCATTTGTTGAGGAAGTTCATTCCGGGGCAATAAAGGGAAGCACTGGTGAAACATTCTCTTCAATAGCGCAAATAGGTATTGGCGGCTCGGACCTTGGCCCCCGGGCGTTGTATCTTGCACTTGATAACTGGGCGGTTAAGAACAACCGGAAGGCAATGAATGCCTCTTTCATTTCAAATGTTGATCCTGATGATGCGTACAGTGTTCTTCGGGGGACAGAGCTATCAAAAACACTCTTTATCCTTGTATCAAAAAGCGGGACGACTCAGGAAACCTTGGCGAATGAATCATTGGTTAGGAAAGCTCTTGATGAAGCCGGTCTGGATCCTGCGAAACATATGGTCGCTGTTACAAGCGAAACCAGTCCGCTGGCAAAAAACGCTGGGTATTTGGCTTCTTTTTTTATGGATGATTTCATCGGAGGGCGTTATTCATCATCTTCTCCTGTTGGAGGCGTTGTTCTGTCTCTTGCATTTGGATTTGATGTCTTTGCAGATTTCCTTGACGGGGCACATGAAACAGATGCTCTGTCCCTTGAGAAAGATATCTTCAAGAATGCAGCATTGCTGGATGCGCTCATTGGTGTCTATGAACGGAATATTCTAAAGTATCCGGTAACAGCAATTTTACCGTACAGTCAGGCACTTTCAAGATTTCCGGCTCACCTTCAACAAGCCGATATGGAATCGAATGGCAAACAGGTTAACAGAAAAGGCGAATCAATTTCTTATTCAACCGGACCTGTAATTTTTGGTGAGCCTGGCACGAACGGTCAACACTCCTTTTATCAGTTGTTACATCAAGGGACAGATATTATTCCGCTCCAGTTCATTGGTTTTACCAATAGTCAGACTGGATTTGATATTGAAGTGGATGGGTCAACCAGCCAGAAGAAATTGTGCGCAAATCTTGTGGCGCAAATTGTTGCTTTCACAACTGGTAAAACTGATAATGACAAGAATAAATTCTTCCCGGGAGAACGTCCTGCAAGTGTTATTAAGGGGACAGAGCTTTCACCAAGATCACTCGGAGTACTTCTTGCACATTTTGAGAATAAGATCATGTTTCAAGGTTTTATCTGGAATATAAACAGTTTTGATCAGGAAGGAGTTCAGCTCGGTAAAGTACTCACCAAGAAGGTTTTATCGGGAGAAATGGACCCGACTCTCAAAGCGTTTTCTGATTTCCTTGAATTGTAACTGAAAAAATTGGGGCAAGAATTGAGTTTCTCCGTATATAAACAGTATGCGAAGAAACAGAATGCTTAAGAAAGGTGCACGTTACCATGTATCCGTACGTGTAAATAATAAGGAAATGCTTCTTGATGTGTCGGCTGCAAAGATTTTATTCATTGCGTTGTTGAGAAAGGCGAAAAAGAAGTACCATTTTTCCATTGAGAATTATGTAATCATGGGAAATCATGTACATTTACTTATTAATCCTGGATTTAACGAGAATCTCTCACGGATTATGCAATGGGTATTAAGTGGTTTTGCAAGATCTTATAATAAGCGATTTAATCGTTCAGGTCATTTTTTGGGTGAACGATTTTTTTCAAGAGTCATTGATTCTTTTTTTGATTACCTAAATACATTCGATTATATTGACAGAAATCCCATTGTTGCAGGTATAGCTTCGAAAAAAAGTGACTGTAAATACTCCGGAGTGTATGAACATCGGAGTGGAAAGCAAACACTTCTTGCAAAATTACCGAATTATCTTTGTTGTTTCTTTCCACAGCATGTACGACTTTGTCTTCCAGTATCTGTTTGTCAAGAGTAATGCTTCAATTGTCAGCAGGTACATGGCGTTTTGCAATTTCCCAAAGAAAAGACCGGATAAGTGTAAACGCATCCTTTGTTAACATTTCTGCTGTATCTGATCCAGTATGAAGACGAAGCCATGTTTCAGGAATGCCTTGTATTAAGAGATCTGTCCTCTCCTTATGGGTATTCATGGTTATTTGTCTCGTCAGCATGGAAATTTGTTGCTCTGTCCCTTTGTTTAGCGCCAAAAGTAATTTTGTCGCTTCTTCGTGGGGCAAAATTGTAATCACTTGAGATGGAATTCCTGATGCAATGAACCCTGCATTATCACTGAAGGGTGTTGGAAGTTGAATCCAGTTTTCTGGTGAAACAGATTTTGCAATCTCTATTGCTCCATCATGTAGTTTTAATAACTTTTTGCTTGCTGGTTTCCCATTTTCTATGTTAATTCCAGTTGTAGAAATTACCAGGGTGTCACCGGTTCCTGTTGCATCAAAAACATACAGATCTTCATCGCTTTTTCCGATTTGCAAGAGTCCCTTCCCAAGACGGTAAGATCCTTGTCCATGTATTCCCTCTATTCCTGCCGCTTCTTCTCCATCTGTGAAAATAATCCTTATATTGTGTGGTATCCTCTGTCCCCCGGGAAGAGGAGAAGTATGCAGTTCTTTCGCAAAAAGCAGTAATTGATAACAAGCTGCGCTATTGTCATTTGCTCCGGGTGTATCTACAACTCGATCATGATGGGAAATCAGAATTTTCTGTCGAAATCTTGGATCGTACTGTTCATTATCAAATTTTACAATAATGTGCTTTTTACCCGAGAGATCTACAATGTGATATGGGATTGAATTCAGCGACAGCCAATTAGATATAAAGGTTACCCTATTAACACCTGGTTTTAGAAAGGAATAAAAAGAAGTATCCATATGCAAAAGTGTATCATGATTTTATGTTTGTTGTAAAAAATACATGACTCTGTCCCCACAATGGTGTTGAAAAAAAAACCGGTTCCTCATCAGGAACCGGTTTCTTATTGTAAACGTTGTTAATTAATAACGATCGCCGTATCCGCCACCATTGTTATAGCGGGGACGAGCGTCGCGGGGCTTATTCTCTGCAACGTTGACGCGAAGGCGACGGCCTTCAAATTCCTGATTATTCAGGGTTGCAATAGCAGCTTCTGCAGCTTGCTCATCGGCCATCTCAACAAAGCCAAAGCCTTTGGACTGCTGTGTATAGCGATCCTTGATGA
>CAZQEF010000055.1:0-7776 GCA_964592325.1 uncultured Treponema sp.
GCCTATTATGAAATACCTTCGGATCCGGCCCGTTACGGAAAACAAACCAAAGAGGAGCTTGCTTCCCTCATATCCAATTATCTTGTGCTCCTGTCCGGCGACATCGGATCCTACGCGAATGATCCGCTTGAACCTACCGCGATACGCATGAGCGTCCAGTTGAAGACGATCGGGCAGATAGATACTGACGCAGCGGTTACGGTAATCAATAAATATGTGAAAGAAAAGTTTCCCGCAACGGTAAACGTTTCCACTGGTGGTCTGACATTTGTTGAGCGGTCCCTGAACCGGCTTGTCGTACAGTCGCAGCTTGTTTCAGTCATCATATCAATTGTAATGGTGTTCCTTATTTTATCCGTTTCATGGCGTTCCGTATGGGCCGGTCTTATCGGAATTACCCCGTTAGCCATATCGATTCTGCTCAATTTTTCCGTCATGGCGGCGATCGGTATCAAGCTCAATATCGGAACCGCTCTGGTAGCAAGTCTCGCGGTCGGAATCGGTATCGACTACACCATACATTATCTGGCCGCGTATAACCGTGAATATATTGCATATAACGGTTCGGACGGATTCCTCATGAGGACATTTGTTACGTCCGGGAAAGCCATCATGATTAACGCGATATCGGTGGGATGCGGGTTCGCCGTATTGATTCTTTCAAACTTCAATATGCTTGCGCAATTCGGATTTCTTATTGCCCTTACGATGTTTTCAAGTTCAGTGGTTGCATTAACCGTACTGCCGGTATTGCTCAACTGGATAAAGCCCAATTTTATCAGGAAGGAGAGATAATATGAAAGATGTATTCAATAATAAGGTACAGAAGTATCTGGTGCTGTTTCTTGCCGCTATTGGTGTGTCCACGATGTATGCGCAGGACGCGAATGAAATAATCAAAAAAGCCCGGGACCGGATTGACGCGGACACGGTATCGTCGCGTTCGCAAATGATTCTTGAATCTAAAGGAAAGGTAACGAGCGAACGGCTCATTGACCAGTATTCAACCGATACCGCCGAAGGGACACGCACCATCATTGTATTTCAAAAACCCGCGACGGTCGCCGGGACCCGCTTTCTTACCATGGATAAAAAGAACGGCGATGATGACCGGTGGATATTCCTGCCGTCGCTTGGCAAAGTGAGACGAATCGCTGCATCCGAAGGATCCGGCAGTTTTATGGGCACAGATCTTTCCTATGATGACATTTCGTCGACGGACCGTGATGTATCGCTCGACGCGCATACCTGGCTTCGGGAAGAAACCCTTTCCGGCAAGGCTTGCCATGTAATTGAATCAATCCCGGTCGACAAGGACTATCAGTATTCAAAGATGATTTCGTGGATCGACAAGGAAAGTTTCGTTGTCCGGAAAATCGAACTGTATGGCAAGAACGGAGAACTGGTAAAGGTTCTGGAAGTGCTTGAAACTGCGGTTGTGCAGTCCCGCATTACTCCGATGAGGACACGCATGACAACGGTTGCGGAGGAAACAAGTACGACCATCAATGTGAAAATAATGAAGTACGATGATCCCATTCCCGAGGGGGTCTTCACCGTTGATTTCCTTGCGACCGGGAGGGTGCGATGAACGTATTGAACAAAACAATGGCGGTTTTCTGTCTGTCGCTTTTGTTTATGGTACCGGTTTTCGCGCAGGATGCTCCCTCTTTCGGTTTTGGTGATTATGACACAACCGGAGAACCGGGAACTGCCGTGGATGCTGCTGCGGACTTTTCAGGTTCTTCTTCTCCGATCCGCCTCTCGGGCGAGCTTTCCGCGCAGGGTATCATGTATATTGATTCAATCAGTGATTCCGGAAAGCGCGAGTCATATGATATTGGCGATTTTTTCGCGGGCGAGATTGATCTTTCCGTTACCGGTTCGCGCGCCGACGGATTCCTTGCCGTGGAGGCGGTTCCGGATGAGGATATTCCCTTTGAAATTGACGAAGCATATGTACGCGCGTATTTCGGAAAGGCGGACTTTGAAGCGGGGCTGCGTAAGTTGACCTGGGGCCGCGCCGACAGTCAGGGCCCGCTTGATGTAATCAATCCGCAGGACCAGTCGGATCTCACGGTTCTTGATGAACTTGAACGGAAGATCGCGCGTCCGCTTGTGCATCTTTCGTATGCCATTGCACCGATGACCAGGATCGAAGCCGTGTATCTTCCCTCGTTCGAGGGTGAACAGTTCGCGTCCGAAGGCCGCTGGGTTCCAGGAATGATGAACGAGCTTGCAGCATCCATGCTGATGGTTGCCGGTATGTACGGCATACCGCAGGGGGGAATATCAAGCAATGATGTTGAAACCAGCGGTCTCGGGTATTCACAGGCAGGAGTACGGTTTACCACTACAACAGGTTCTGTTGATTTCGGCGCCCAGTACTTTTACGGGTATCTCAAACGGCCATCCGTTCGTGTCATCATTGTTCCTGCAACAAGCCTCACCGTGGAAACCTTTCATAATCCCTATCATCAGATCGGTCTTGATTGTGCGACGGTGTTTGCCGGATTCAATTTTCGCGTTGAAGTCGGCGCGAATATAACCCGGGATCTTTCCGGAGACAAACCGGATGTGTACAATCCGTCGGTTGTCTGGTCTTTCGGTTTTGACCGGGATGTCATTGCGGGAATAAACTTGAATCTGCAGGGTTCGGGGTCGGTCAGGCTTCTCGACAATAAAGTTGGAAGCGAATCCTTTGATTTTGAAGACGGGACCGAAATGACAAAAACCAGAATTACGGCCATCGTGTCGAAAAAGGTATATCGCGAACAGATTGAACTCAAAACAACCGCGATCGCGGACGTTGAAGACCGTGATTACTATATTATTCCGGCGGTATCCTGGACACGGGACGATGTTGTCTTTGAGCTTGCAGCCGGATTCTTCGGCGGGCGTGAGTCCGGCGAGCTGGGTTGTTACGACGACAATGATTACCTGAAAGGCTCCGTGACCCTCAATTTCTGATTCAGCAGGCCGGTCCGGTTACATTACCAGATTGCAGACGTTCATTTCGCCGATACCCTTTATTGGCAATGAACGATCATTGCAGAATGTGTAACCGGTACCGGCCAGTTCTGCGAATTTTTTCGTGCAGCACACACCCATTGAGTCGGCAAGGGATTCCATGCGTGACGCAATATTTACCGTGTCGCCGAAAATATCGTACAGGTATTTTTTTGTACCAACGATTCCGCCTACCAGGTCTCCGCAATGAAGGCCTATGCGAATATGCCACTGCAGGTTCTGCGACTTGTTTCTTGTCTCGAGGAATTCAAGTATTTCCTTTGCCGCAGCTGCCATTTTCGAGGCATGATCCTTGACAGAGCCGGAAATGGAACAGACGGCGAGATATGCGTCACCAATTGTTTTTATCCGTTCACAACCGTTCTTTTCCATGATGTCGTCGAATGCGGTATACAGATTGTTCAGTTCGCCGATAAGAATTTTGGCCGAAAGCGTTCGGGCGTTTTCGGTGAAATTGACAAAGTCGGAAAAGAAAACGGATACGTTTTCAAAAAGTTCCGGTTCGCTCTTTCCGGTATTTTTCAGTTCTTCGGCGACACGGCGCGGCAGCATGGTGTGGAGCAGTTTCTCGGATTTTTCCCGTTCGGCTTCAATGCACCGTTTCGCCTCCCGCAGGGTAATATGTGTGGTAACGCGCGCGAGCACTTCTTCCTTCTGAAACGGTTTGGATACATAATCTACCGCGCCGCACTCGAACCCGCGCACCTTGTCTTCTATCTGATTGAGCGCCGAAAGAAAGATAACCGGAATATCCCGCGTTGACTCATCGGCCTTGAGTCTCCTGATGGTTTCATATCCGTCAATACCCGGCATTTTTATGTCGAGCAGAATGATGTCGGGATTCGCTTTGCGTGCAATCTCGATTGCCCGCTCGCCGTTTTTCGCCTGAAGCGGCGAGAATCCTTCCGCAGTCAGTGTTTCGGTCAATACCGCGAGGTTTTCTTCTATGTCATCAACAATGAGTACACGTTTGAGTTCATTAAGCATCTTTGCTGCTCCCTGCCTGTGAAATGGATGTAATAAGAAACCGTGTTTTTACTTCGTCGAATTGCGCGGCTGCCTGCAGGAGGGCTTCTGCGACACCGGATCCATCCTGCATCCGCACGGATTCAGCGATGGTTCTGACAGTACCGAAATCGTTTATTTCAAGCGCGTCAAGAAGTGCCGTGCACATCTCACGGTTGAAATGTATGGCCGCCTTTGCGTAGTCGGGATCCCGCGAGGGAATGATTCCCGATTCGCCCGGGGACTCCGCTCCGGAAAAGGTAATACCGGTTTTTTGTTCGATAAGCCGGTATAATGAGGCGATCTTGAACGGTTTGGCGAGATATCCGTCAAATCCGGATTGCAGTATTTTCTGTTCGTCCTGTTTAAAAGCGCTGGCGGTGAGCGCGAAGATAACCGGTGTATGACTGTTCTCTTCTTTCCGGATCTGCGCAACCGCTTCATAGCCGTCCATGACCGGCATCCGGATGTCCATAAAGATAAGGTCCGGTTGCAAGGAACGGTTCATGCGTACTGACTCTTCTCCGTCAACGGCTTCTTCCACGGTAAAGCCTGATCTTTCGAGCATTTGCCGGAGAATTGTCCGGTTGTGTTCCTTGTCATCCACTATCAGTACAAGCGGAGATTTATCATCAGAAACAGAGAGAATATTTGCTGTTTGTTCGGTTTGTTCGGGTGGCGCCGCGGTTTCATTCAAGGCAATGGTAAAACTGAATACCGAACCTTTGCCCGGTTCGCTTTTAATGGACAGTTCTCCTCCCATCATGTGAATGTAGCTGCTGGAAATGGCAAGACCGAGACCGGTTCCGCCCTCATTCGCGGTCGCGGCAGATTGCACAAAAGGATCAACAATACGTTCAATATCGTCCTTGTCAATTCCGCGTCCGGTGTCCGCGACTTCAATCTTGATCATCCCGTTTTCCACACCCGCCAGAATGGTTATTCCGCCTTCATCAGTAAACTTGACCGCGTTACCGACGAGGTTGATTATTATCTGACGCAGCTTCCCGGTATCCAGCGCGACATGTTCGGGAAGGGTATCCAGGATCTCCATATCGAGATTGAGACCTTTCTTTTCGCAGCGCATGGTGAACATCTCATAAATTTCCTCAAGGAACCGGTGTATGTTGCAGACTGATGTATTCAATTCGGCTTTGCCGGCTTCAATCTTGGAAATGTCCAGGATGTCGTTGATGAGTCCGAGCAGATGTTCGCCACTCCGGGAAATGATGCGGATTTTTTCCTTGTGCACGTCTGAGAGGGTATCATCCCCGATAAGAAGCTGGGTAAAGCCGAGTACGGCATTGAGCGGGGTACGAAGTTCATGGCTCATGTTTGCAAGAAACTCGCTTTTCATGCGGTTGGCGGTTTCAGCGGCCACTTTCGCTTTTGTCAGTGTTTCCTCAAATTCTATTTGGGCACTTATGTCGCGCAAAATAGCGGTATAGACCGGTCCTTCCGGAGTCTGGGTACTGCTGATGTTCGCCTCGAAATGGACGGTTTTGTCTTTGCCTCGTCCCGAAAAGCGTCGTAATCTGTCTCCCTCGTTGGTCAAATATTCAATGAACGCTTTATCATCCTCGCCGCAACCGCAGGTATCAATTTCATCCTGGGTGAAAAGATTGCGAAGCAGCATGGATTGCGCCTGCTGTTTCGGTATCCCGAAATACCGTTCCGCTGCGGGATTAAAAATGATGATGGTTCCCTCGCTGTGGAACGAAATGATCGGATCCGCCGCGTGTTCGATGATTTTTTCCAGCCGGTCCCGGCTTGACTGTACCTGTTCTCCTTTCCGGGCGATAAGCTCGTTGATTGAGCGGAAAATGGGCGCGAATTCATCGTTGGCAACAATGTCGATAAGGCCGGTTTCCTCTCCGTTGTCGGACACGAGAAGGTCAAGCTTTGAAGCAACGGTTTTAAGGGGATTCTTCAACTCTTTTTTAAGAAGCGAGAGCAGGCGTACTGCAAGAAGAATGCAGAAAAACGCGCGGAGTACAAGAACGGAAAAACTTTTCTTAATGTCTTCATTGTTCAAAAAGCGTCCCGGGTTGGTATCCCTGATGCGTTGTGTCCATTCCCAAAGGGCTTGATCGGTCCCGGGTATCACCTGTGTGTTTTTAAGATACTGTCCGCCAACCTGAAGCAGGTCAAACGAAGTAAGGGCCATTTGCATAAGCAGGAAGAAGAGAAGTGAAAAGAATGCAATGAATATTTTCTTTATGTAGGAATATTTACGCAAAGGTATGGAAGACCCCTGGAGGAGAATGGCACGGCGAACCGGAAAAAGAATATTTGATAGGGTGAGATTGATAAGTACCGCAGAAAACAGGCCGATTGACCAGGCCTGCAGAAAACCCAGCATAAAAATGTCCCGGGCCGTATCATGGTACAGCCGTGCCGCAATCATGAGCTCGTTGATCCTTCCAAGGGAAAAGCCGATTACACAGAAAATAGTGACGACCCGGTTTATGTTGTTCATACGGTGCATGGCTCTGTCTCGTTCTTCCTGGCTGCTGATACGCCCGCTTGCCTGATTTTTCCAGACGTTAAGCATGGGGCGTATATAGTTCATCATCAGGAAGGAAAAAAGGGAGAGATATAGAAGTACCACGGTCATGTGCGGGAAAGTGGTTAACGTTTCCCTGGTGTGGGCAAAAGCTTCGCCGATGGTTGGTCCCTTGAACTCGGCAAGGGCCAGGAGAATGAGGGGGATTGAAACAAAGGTGAATAATGCCCGTGCCAGGATTGGTTGGTGTACTTCACAGGTTGCATATACATGTACATGATGTCGCCTCAATGGGGCCTCCGGGCAAGAAGATGCTTGTATAATAGTATACCGTTTATCGGAGAAAGACAATTTCTGCCTGGCTGGAAAAGCTGAAAAAATGTGCAATTATACTTGACCTGGAGTTAACTCCAGGTTGTAAGATTCACCAAACCCGGAAGGAGGAAGACCATGAAAATAGGTATTGTATACCATTCGGAATCGGGGGTGGAGCGGACGCTGCGGAACTTTCGATACTCGGTTGTTTGCTTGTTCATGGCATGATTGTGTATACTGGAGGTGCAATGAGTTCCCCTGCGACACACTTTGGTGCCGTTGCCATAAAGAGCGGAACCGACGAGCAGGTTGAACGAGCAAACGCGTTTATGGAGAAAATCGTTAATAAGGCACAGGAACTGTTTGACTGAGATACAAACAAACATGAAAGGAGTACGGATGGAACAGGCAAAGAAACTCGGATTCGGCTGCATGAGGCTGCCGATGGTAAAATCCGGAACGGAAGAGGTTGTTGATACTGAACAGTTCAATGCAATGATTGATGAGTTTATTGCACAAGGGTTTACCTATTTTGATACCGCCTACATGTATCATGATTACAAAAGTGAAATCGCGGTCAGGGAGTCACTGGTAAAACGGCATCAGCGCGAATCGTATACGCTCGCTACAAAACTGCCGGTGTTCTTCATGAATGAGCCGGGAGACAATGAGCGCTATTTCAAGGAGCAGCTGGAAAAATGCGGGGTAGATTATTTTGACTACTATCTCATACACAGCCTGAGTCATGCTCATTATGACATGGCGGAAAAGTTTGGATGTTTTCAGTTCCTGCAGCAGATGAAAAAAGAGGGAAAGATCCGTCAGCTGGGATTCTCGTATCATGATGACGCGGAACTTCTTGACCGCATTTTGACCGAACATCCCGAAACGGATTTTGTTCAGCTCCAGATAAACTATAT
>CAZQEF010000056.1:0-7759 GCA_964592325.1 uncultured Treponema sp.
AAAATTGATAAAAAATTATAAAATGGTATACTATTTTATCTATGGAATCTCATCAAAGTCGTGACCAGGATGATAAAAACATGCTTACCACCGAGATGATAATGGAGATGACCCCTACGATGGTCATTTATCTTGATTCGGCAGATACGGTACAAGCCATCAGTGCGTGTGCGTGTGCCTATCTCGGACTTGAAAGCTGCGAATCTGCTGTCGGAAAATCCATTTTCAAGCTGATTACCGATCCTGTCCTCCTGCTGCTCATGAAACGTTGGGCACAGGCTCTGGGAGAAGGCCTTTCGGTGGAAGAAATCTTTCCGATTGCCCAGCAGGGAACCGGGCGGTATGAATGGATTTCCGTGAAAGCGAAGCCGGTCTTCAATGGTGATGCGGTTATCAGCAAGGGGTTTTTTCTCAACAATGTGACAGAACTCTACGCACAGAAGAATATCCTGGACACTCTGATGGTTTCAATTCCCGGAACCGTCCTTGTTTTTGACCGGGATCTGCAGATTCTTTTCGCCAGTGAGACCCTTGCGCGAAACAACGGGTTTTCTTCATGGAGGGAAGTAACCGGACGATCGCTGAATGAATTGCATAATCTGAACGTGGACGCAATACGGCGCATGCTTGAACGGTTGATTGTATCCGATATACCCATTCGGGAGACGATCAAGACGGAACTGCCGGGATCCGGCGTTCACTGGCTGCACGCGGACTTACGGGTAATTCGTGCTTCCGCCTGGACCTTCGGATATATCCTGACCCTTTTTGACGTTACCGATGAAATTAAGCCGAAAGCGATTCTTGAATCCCTTATGGATTCAACCTCTGATATCATTACCATAGTGAATCCGGAAGGGTATATCGAATACGTTTCCCGCAGCCTTGGTGAAATGTTTGGTTTCGAATCATGGAGGCAACTGGTTAACAAGCCCTGGGAAGACCTCTTTGCAAATGCCGGCAAGGACCGGGAGAGGTTTGCGGAGCTTTTTTCCGGAGACTATCTGACGGAAGCACGAATCGGGAGCAATACACTGACTTTTGAAGGCGCGGACGGCAAACAGGTTCTCAACTACCGGATTCATGACCTCAATTACCAGGATGAAAATTTCGGATTTATCAGCCTGGGAACCAATACGACCGCGCTGGTTCACGCCCGGGAACAGGCGGAAGCCGCCATGCGGGCAAAAGCCGCATTCCTTGCAAACATGACCCATGAATTGCGCACGCCCATGAATGCCGTACTTGGTATCAATGAGCTGCTTTCCCGGACATCTCTGACACCGTTACAGCGAAACTATGTATCACAGGTTCGCTCTTCTGCTTCACTGCTTCTTTCTGTAATCAATGACATCCTCGATTTTTCCCGCATAGAAGCCAAAAAAATGGAACTTGTATGTACACCGTACAAGGTGATTGATCTTGTCCAGGATGTGGTCAATCTGATTGGTGTGCGCATGAATGAGAAGGAGCTGTCTTTCTCGGTTACCATGGAGCCGGATGTGCCGTCAATCATGATAGGCGACAGCATCCGCATTAAACAGCTTTTGATCAATCTTCTGGGAAATGCCGTGAAATTTACCGGTGAGGGCGAAGTGGATTTGGGAATATCCGCGACCAACATCGGAACAACCGTTATGCTTTCCCTGTCGGTTCGGGATACGGGAATCGGTATACCGAAAGACAAGCAGTCAGAACTCTTCAGGGAATTCAGCCGGGTAGACAATTCCATGGTGCATCCGGTAGAAGGAAGCGGTCTCGGTCTTGCCATATGCCGGGGTCTGGTGAATTTGATGGGAGGTACGCTTTCTCTTGAGAGCGATACCGGCAAAGGCTCAACCTTTACGGCTATTTTCCCCCAGGAAAAGACCGAAGAAAGCCGGCCTGTTGCCGAATTTCCCTGTTCCCGCCCGGTCCATTTGCTGATATACGATCGGGATTCGGCAAGCAGGCGGTCACTTATTTTCATGGCGGAACGGGCAGGGGTCCGGTATGATGTGTGTGTCGATTCAGTCTGTTTTGACCGCGCCATCTCCAGAGACGCATTCCCCTGGACTCATGTTCTGTTCGAGTATGCCGCCGGGTATGATCTTGTGCTGAAATTGAGCAAGACGTTTCCCGGAGTCAGATGGCTCGGGTTGCTTTCACTGTCCGATTTTATAGGGAAGGGCAAAGATCCGGCTGTCAGCTTTCTTTTCAAACCGCTGCTCATAACCGGCTTTGACCTGTTTATTCGCGACGAGTACGTCGATTTCAGTACCAGCGTACCCATGCTCAATACTCTCGGGGTAAGTCCCCAGTACTTCCATGCAGCAAACACCCGTGTGCTTGTGGTTGATGATAATACGATCAACCGTAAAGTGGCAGAAGGTTTCCTGCGGACATTTGATATTCAGGTGGATGAAGCTGCGAGCGGACAGGAAGCGCTTGAGCAGGCTTCCAAAACAGTATACGATCTGGTTCTGATGGATCATGTCATGCCGGAGATGGATGGTGTTGAGACTGCACGCCGTCTCAGGGGGCAGGATGGATACGATAATGTCCCAATCATCATGCTCACCGCAAATACAAGCGGTGAACATGAGACCATGTACCGGGCTGCCGGCATCAATGATATTTTGTACAAGCCCATAGAGTTCAGTCTCTTTGTGAGTTGCATGCAAAAGTGGATAAGGAACAAACCGACCGGCGTTGTAAAACCGAATGAACCCGAGCTGCCGTTTTTTGAGGAAGAAGCGAAACGGGATGAAAAGGTTCCTGAAGAACGCCCCTGGATTCCCACGCTGGATCATGATAAAGCTGTCGAGTACACCGGATCGGAAAAGAATCTGTCATTGATTCTCAAGGTGTTCGCCCGTTCCGCTCCCAAACTTCTTGACGCGCTTGAACAAACACATGCCGGAAAGGACCGGGCCGCGTACCGTACCGCCGCACATTCTCTCATCAGTGCGGTTGCCAATATCGGGGGGATTGAGCTTTCCGCGCGATTTCGCGAACTGGAACAAGCCATACTTCACGAGAAAGACGCCGAGGCGGAGGCGGTTTATCCCGGTGTACGGGACAGTCTTGCCGGGCTTATTGATGCAGTCCGCCAGTATACAGGATAATAACCGGAGTACCGCTACCGACAACCAGGAGGAACAACATGATAACAGGAATAATCGGAGCACTGCCGGAAGAAATCCACCTGCTGATACAGGAACTGAACAAATCGGGCTCTCCGGTTCGGGATATCAAGCGGGGCAGCATGGATTTCCATGAAGGATCCATCAGAGGGAAACAGGTGGTGGTATGCCGTTGCGGAGTAGGAAAAGTGCACGCCGCCATGTGCGCCCAGGTGCTCATTTCGGAATTCGGTGTGAACCGTATAATCAATACCGGCGCTGCCGGTGCCCTGGACAACAGACTTTCCCTTTTTGATATTGTGGTTTCAACAGAAGTAGTACAGCATGACTTTAATGTAACTCCGTTTGGGTATGAACCGGCCTGTATTCCCGGCTTTGATTCACCCTTTTTCGCAGCCGATCCTGCCCTTCGTTCAGCAGCCATTGAAGGGTACGCGCGAATTCTTGCCAATTTCCCCGAAGGGTCTCCTGCTCCTTCCATTTTTCAGGGACGTATAGCGACCGGCGACGTTTTTGTGGCCGAGAATTCTCTGCGCGCAGAGATAATTGAGCGTTTCTTCCCTGTCTGTGTTGAAATGGAAGGCGGGGCCATCGCGCAGGTATGTGCGAGTTATGGGATCCCCTTTGTGATTCTTCGCAGCATCAGTGATCTCGCCGATAATTCGGCGGATGTGTCCTATGATGAATTTTCTGAAAAAGTATCCAGTTTGAGCGCGTTGCTGCTCATTGAAATGCTTTCATTGCTGTAAAAAAGTATCAACAATTTTGGGAGCAGTACCCACCAGGAGTTAGAATGAAAGAAGCGAGAAATGTCGAGAGTTTCAGTCTGGATCACACCACCGTAAAAGCGCCGTATGTCCGGCTTGCCGGTCAAAAAAAAGGGCCGGCCGGAGATATCGTTTCGAAATTTGATGTCCGTTTTTGCCAGCCAAACGGTGAAGTAATGACAACCGGAGCCATGCATACGCTGGAACACCTGATGGCGGAATATATCCGGGACGAACTTGAGGGAGTTATCGATCTTTCTCCCATGGGCTGCCGAACCGGGTTTTATTTGGCCGTTTTCGGCACCCCGAAAGAAGAATTAGTTGCAGAAAAACTTCGTGCAGTGCTGGTAAAGGTTGCGGCCTGGCCTGATTCAGAAGAAGTTCCCGGTGTCGATCCTGTCATGTGCGGAAACTGGAAAGATCACGATCTGTCGGGCGCCCGCATTTGGGCGCAAAAGTGGATTGACGGTATAGATGCAAAAGGCTGGGAGTGCTGCTGAGGAGGAAGAAAGCCACCGCAGTTTCTGCCGCAGCCTACAGGAACCTTCTGAAAGCCCGGTATTTACCGGTAAACGGGGCATAGCGCAGCGGTACATCCACAAGGAATCCTTTTTTAACAACAGATTTTTCCCGGGTGAATGTTCTGAAGCTTGATTCTCCGTGATATGCCCCCATTCCGCTCGTTCCGGTTCCGCCGAAGGGCAGGGCATGTGAGGCCAGATGCATGACTGTGTCATTTATGCAGCCACCGCCGAACGGAATACGCTCCATGAGTCTTTTGCTGAATGCATTGTTTCGGGTAAACACGTAGAAGGCCAGGGGGCGCGGTCGTTCAAGAAGGGTACCGGTCAGTTCTTCTTCCGAGTCCCATTCCAGTACCGGGACAAGGGGTCCGAAGAGCTCTTCCTGCATGAGCGGATTATCCCGGGATACACCGGTAAAAACCGCGGGCTCAATATGCATGGTTTCTGGAACGGTTCTTCCTCCCGAGACCAGGGTCGCGCCCGCCTTTTGCGCGTCGGTGATCAGCGCAGTCAGCCGGTCAAAGTGCTTGCGATTGATGATATGGGGGAATTCCGGATTGGTATGGGGTTCGGTTCCGTAAAAATCCGTGATACAGGAACGGAGCTTTTCCACAAATTCATCCCGTATGCTGCGGTGCGCCAGAATATAATCGGGCGCCACACAGGTTTGTCCCGAATTGATGCACTTTCCCCATGCTATGCGCTTTGCCGTAAGGTTGATATCCGCGTCCGGGGCAATAATGCACGGACTCTTCCCTCCGAGCTCCAGGGTGACCGGAGTCAGGTGTTTCGAGGCTTTTTCCATGACGATTGAACCAACCTGTATGCCACCGGTAAAAAAGATATAATCGAAATGCTGTTCAAGAAGGTGCTGGTTCGCTTCCCTGCCGCCGCGAACAGCCGCTATATATTCTGGTTCGAAAGTCTCTGCAAGAATGTCTGCAAGAAGATCTTGTGTTGCCGGAGCGTAGGCAGAGGGTTTTACAATGACGGTGTTTCCCCCGGCAATTGCCCCGACGACCGGCATGATTGTCAACTGGAAGGGATAGTTCCATGGTGACATGACGAGACATACGCCATGCGGATCATGGTATACCCGGGCGCTGCCGGGAAAATTGAATATGCCGGCCGAACGACGCTCCGGCTTTGTCCAGCGTTTGAGAGAGTGCAGCATAACCTGTATTTCCCGGAGTACCAGGGTTATTTCCGTTGTAAATGCCTCAAAATCGCTTTTCCCCAAATCGGTATGCACGGCGGATAGTATTTCTTTTTCATGGAGCAGTATTGCCTTTCTGAGTTTTTTCAGCATTGCACGCCTGAATGAAACCGGACGTGTCTTGCCGGAATTGAAGAATGCGCGCTGTGCGCTGACCAGGTTACGGATGGATTCTCCCGTATTGTTCATTAGTCCCCCCTGAACGGTGACGCAAGTTCTCCGTCCTTTTCAAGAATGGTTTCCCGTCCATCGGGATGGATGACGGTAATGGTCGGATTTTTTACCAGGCAGTCGAGATGTATCATCGCGTCTGCATCATTGTCGTAATTGCTGCCGATGGCGAAGTGGCAGGTGTGAAAAGCTTTTTCATCTTCGAGCATGTTGCCGCGGATTTCCGCAGCGGGATTAAGGCCGATCCCCAGTTCCCCGAGGCTTCTCGCGTTTTTCCGGTATGATTCGGCTTCTTCCGGAGTGAGCTTGCCGGTTCTGCCGAATTCGCCGGCCTTTTCTTCTCCGTCCCGGATGGACGCGGCCAGAAGGTCTGCTTCCTTTCCGCCGGAGATGTCTGTAACAAATCCTTTCTGTAACACTACGCGTACCGGGGTATCGACGAGCATGTCTCCGCCGGTCAGGCTGATCGAGCCGTCAAATACTATGACTCCTTCGCTCTTTCCGGGAAGCGGACTGATAAACACTTCTCCGGCGGGAATATTTCCTCCCGATCCGCCGGAAGTGAAACAGCCGTCATCGCTCATGGGGCTTCGTCCGGCAATCGGGACGAGTATATCGGTTCCTCCGGGAGCTGTAACCCTTATTGATTCAGCACCGGTCATTGCATTGCAGAGTGCGGCGCATCGTTTCTGGAGAAGCGGGTAGTTGATCGGCGCTGTACGGGTGAACATGTCAACAGTAATTCCCGGAGTCCAGATTGCCCGAAGTGTTTTCTTCTCATCCATGAGATAATGGAATACGTGGTCAATTTTGCGGCCGGTTTCCGCTATCCACGGTTTTTGGAGCGCCTCCCGGTCTTTTCCCATCTTGTTGGCGGATACCGAGGCGCATACATCGGGATTGCTTCCAAAGGCTGCCAGCGCGGCCCGGTTCGCGAAATCCAGCTGTGTTTTTACCGGCTGTATGACTATGGTTGCTTCTGCTCCTGCATCGAGCGCCGCATGGTATAAGGCCATGCTTATGGTATACACATCCCCTTCGGGATTGGTGAGAATGAGAAACTGTTCTTCCGGTTTAATGGCAAGGACCTGCGTAACGACGGTTTGTGCTGCCCGTGCGAGCGCTGCTGTATTCATGTCTAAAAATGTATCCTTACCCGTATGAAAAGTCAAATTGCTCTGGTATACTGCGAAGAAATGAATATTGTGCTGTTTGATACGGAACGCCGTTTCGATGCCCGGGATGAGCGATACAAACATATTACGCGCATTCTCGGCAAGACTGCCGGCGACGTTTTTTTTGCGGGCCGAATCAACGGACCTTCGGGTAACGCCCGGATACTTCGTTGTGACGCTTCCGGTCTGGATTTTGAATTTGAGGAAACCCTGCCGTTTCGTCCGCTGTATCCGGTCCGGCTCATCATCGGATTTCCCCGGCCCATACAGCTGAAACGGCTCTTGCGTGATCTGGCAAGTCTCGGCGCGGAAAAGATCATTCTTGCGGGAACGGATCTTGGCGAGAAGTCGTATCGTGAATCGCGTCTGGCTGATCCTTCGGTTGCGCATAAAAATATCATGGACGGATGCATTCAGGCAGGGGGAACAGCGGTACCCGGCCTTTCCATTACGACATCCGTAGATGCAGCTCTGCAGGAAGAGCAATCCGGGAACGCACTCCGCTTTGTACTGGATCTTGCGCCTGATACCGTTCCCCTGTTCGGGCGGGATTATGCCGGAGTGTGCGATGCCCGCCCGCTTGTACTTGCGATCGGGAGTGAACGCGGATGGAGTGAACGGGAGCGCGTGTTATTCCGGTCCTGCGGGTATGAGCCCTGCTCACTCGGAAAAAGAATACTGCGAACCGAAACAGCTGCCACGGCTGCCTGTGCCATTGCGCTCGCCGCTTCCGGAAGGACAATAATGAATCAGGACCAAATCAAAGAGCTTCTCCTGTCAA
>CAZQEF010000057.1:0-317 GCA_964592325.1 uncultured Treponema sp.
TCATTCTTTCCCTTCTCAACGGCATATCCAGCGAACGGGAAATCGCAGACGCGTTCGGATCACACCGGATTCCCTATGCCATGATTCTGGGAGTTGACGCAGTCCGGGAGGGAAGCACAATCAATTTTTCAAAACCTGGAACGATATACTTTGGAGACGCGGAAAACATCGTCCCCTGGTCAGACCGGGTACAGGCTATCGCGGATTTCTTTACCCGAACCGGAGTCGGCTTCTCTGTCCCCGAAAACATGCTCAACCGGCTGTGGTACAAATTCATGATGAACGTAGGGCTTAACCAGCTTACGGCAATCATCCGC
>CAZQEF010000057.1:327-3909 GCA_964592325.1 uncultured Treponema sp.
AAGCTGGCACAGAGCGCGGGATGCTTTGCGACAGTGATCCGGCCGCCGCAGAGCTTTTTGCGGACGCCATGCGTGAAGTAATCGCGGTAGCTGCCCATGAGGGGGTCATTCTCACCGAAAAGGACATTGAGAACACCTTCCATGTTCTGGACGGCCTTGCCGATGAGGGAAAAACTTCAATGCTTCAGGATGTTGAGGCGGGGCGCAAAACCGAAGTGGAACTGTTTTCCCGTACGGTCATGGAACTCGGAGAGAAACACGGAGTACACGTACCGGTCAATACCATCATGTACCGCCTCATCAGGGCTATTGAAAACACCTACTGACCGAAAGGCTACAGGGTTTTAAGCTCAAGGGAGCTGACCACAAAGGGCGCCTTCTTCCCGCCGGTAATTTCTGCAAGGGAATACTGCCCGGCCGCCAGGCTCCCCGGATTAACCAGATGGGTTGAACCGATCCGGTCAACGGCGGCGGACTCGTGTATGTGTCCTGAAACCACCAGAAGCGGCTTCCAGGTTTCAATAAAAGCGCGTATCAGCGGAGAACCGACATGAACCCCGCCTGAAACGGTATCCAGAAGGGTATCTTTGGGCGGATGATGCGCTATGATCACCAGATTGTTCCATGATTCATCGGAATCGGAGAATCCTTCAGGCACGCTTTCAGTAACCAGATGGAGATCGGAAGCGAGATCCTCGTCGGATCGCTCATTGGGCGTGTCGCCCGTAAACGGCAGGGCTCCACCGGAACCGGAAAACATGAGTCCGTTAAAATAAGAGAGAGAACCTTCAATACTGATATCGAATTCTTCAAGAGTTTCCCGGAACTCGGGCTCATCGCAATTCCCGGTTACCGCGAAAACCCGGTCATGCAGATGAGCCAGACGTTCAAGATAAGGTCTTCCGGTTTCGATATTGCCGAATGCGGCAAAATCTCCGCCGAACAATACCAGATCTGCCATGGTGGCGATCGGCTCTATCTGCTCAAGCCGCGCAAGATCTCCATGTCCGTCAGAAATGATCAATACCTTCATGATTCTGTCAAACCCTCCATGATCGCGAGCAGAATTCGCATCTGTTCCGGAGTCCCTATGGTAATCCGTACATAACGCTCAATGCCCGGATGATTAAAGTAGCGAACAAGAATACCTTTGGCCTTTATGGCCCGGTAAATCTGATCTCCCGATAAACCGGGCTTGCCCACGAACACAAAATTTGCAAGCGAGGGAATAACATCCCAGCCGCACTTATGCAGTTCTCCGGAAAACCAGTCACGGGTTTCCGCAATCTCGCGGTTAATAGTCTTATAATACGACCAGTTTTCGCAGGCGGCAAGACCGATTTTTTGCGTTAAGGTGTCCACCGGGAAGTGATTAAACGAATTCTTCGTGGTAAACAGGGCCTGGACAAGTTCCGGATTACCGACGGCAAATCCGAGGCGGGCGCCGGCAAAACAGAACGACTTTGAAAAGGTCCGGATGACCATGAGATTCGGGAATTCACTGATCAGCGGAATCACCGACTCTCCACCGAAATCGATATACGCTTCATCCACCACCACCACACGATCAGAGGGATACCTTTTCAGAAAACGGCGAATCTCGTCCGGAGGAAGATAGCGGCCGGTCGGCGCGTTGGGATTCGCAAAAATCACTCCGGAAGACGGCCGGTCAAGATAGCGGTCGAGCCGAATTGAGAAATCATCCTCAAGCGATACACGCTCAAAGGGAATGTTGTAGTACCCCGCATATACCGGATAGAAGCTGTAGGTATGGGCAGGAAACAGCAGCGGAGCGTCCGAATCAAAGAACGCGTAAAACACAAAGGAAAGAATTTCATCCGAACCGTTGCCCGCCATGATCATGTCTTCGGTAACACCGTTCCCGAGCATGGCCGCAATACCCCTGCGTAACGCTCCGGCGTCGGGATCAGGGTACCGACGGAATGATGCGATATCGAAGGAATCAAGCGCAGAGCGCACCGCCGGAGAAGGCGGATACGGATTCTCATTTGCGTTGAGTTTGATATAGTCCCGGTCAACAGGCTGCTCTCCCGGAACATACGGATGCAAATCGCGAAATCGTCTGGCAAACATGATCTGTTTCCTCTTGTTTCTATTGGCAGTACTGATAAGACACTACCGTTTTTCCGCTGGTATGAAAAGCCTGAATACTGCCATCGGGATCAGGCGATAAAACGGATTGAAAATTGTTCATTGAGAAAAGATGTCTTTTATAGTAGAATACTCTTCATGGCTGCACCCGTTGAACTGTCAGTCCTCTTGAGACTGTATACCGGAAAGCAAAAATCTCCATCAGTGATTGTCCAGGACTTTTGTGATTATCTGCAAAAGTACTCACGCCACTATCTCCAGGAATCCCCGGATCTGGTGATGTATCTGGAAGACACGGTAAATAAGGTTCTCAAAATGCTGGAAGACATGGAGCACGACGGTAAGGTGATGCTTTCTTCCGATTCAAAAGGCCGTAAACTGGTATATGTTCCCCAGTTTTTTATTGACCGCATCGTACAACGATACCGGGATATCGACGCAAAAATTGACTGTCCTTTTCCGATCTCGACAGAGCTTCCCGGCAACTTCCCGCAGGCGTATCTCAAACCGGTGTACATTACCACCGATTTTGCGGAAATGCTTGAACGGGGAGAGAGAACCAATGCGTATCTCTGCCAGCTTGTTTTCCCCGATGAAACACCGCCAATACTCTATCCTGGATCCATTTCACCGGAGAAGCTTCTGGAGCTGGCCCTGTCAAAAATCCGTCTTTACCTGTCCAAGGATGAATCAAGGGATTATATCCAGAAAAGAATGATGATCGCGAATCCGGGAAGGGAACTTTCCATAAAAAACGCTCTCGAACAGTTCCAGACCCGTCCGTCAGAATCCCTGAGCGCGCTCAAACACTCGGGAGACATATACCTGTTCTGGAACTCCCTGTGTTCCTTTATCCGTCAGGATTTCGCAAAAAAGACAGAAAAGACCGTCGAAGAAGTAGCGCTGATCCAGTCGGTGTATATTACCGAATATCTTAACAATCACTATAAAAGCCGGGCACAACAGAATCTCCAGCGGCAGACGGCGCTCAAGAACCTTGAACTGTGTTTCCACAAGCCGCCCTATTTCTTTGACCGTGATACTGTTGCCCGTTTTACCGATTCACGCGGCGTTCCCCTGCTCGGGCAGTACAAGAGCAGCGATCTTGATGAGTTCATCAAGGAGAAATCAGGAGAAGCCAACCCGGAAAGCTTGCCGGAACTCCTGGTTTTCAGGATAAATGAAGGGAAACGCTATTTTGTCATGAAGGAGAAGATCCTTCCCCTGGTCATCCGGCTGTGCAATGACAGCAGAAAAGCGCTCAAGGACAGTATTACCCGGGAGTGGTACCAGAAATTGACGGCATACCAGCAGGAACCGGCAATGAAAAATTCCCAGGATTTCGAGAAAAAGGTCAGCCTTCACTGCAAGAAATCCGCGCCGTTGCTTTACGGATTGCTTAATGCGCCGTTCATTCCTCTGCTGGCCATGGATCCCACATTTTCCGGCAAGGATACCAACGCCGGATTC
>CAZQEF010000057.1:3919-7741 GCA_964592325.1 uncultured Treponema sp.
TTCCTCTGAGCACACTGCTCATGCTCAACCGTCAGGAACTGCTCACCGACGCGAGGATTCTCCTTCCCTTCTGGTACACCATACCGATCATTTCCTCCATCCTCGCATTCTTCCTGAAGCCGCGAACGGCAAAGAAACCGAAATTCAGTGCGGCAATGGTTCGTGCCGAGGCGAAGGAAGACATCCCCGAAGAATCTCCGCGTGAATTGAAGGACAGAAAGAAACGTGAACTGAAACAGGCAGCCGCCGAAATCGAGCGGAAACTGGTACCAGACGGAAGCACGCTGGAAACAGAACTTTCTGCAAGCCTCGAAGAATGGAACCGGACACTGAACAGCGAAATAAGAGACAACCTGACCGAGGATGTCAATTCACTCATCCGTGACTACATACGGAAAATTATCAGAACGCTCAAGGCTTCGTCTTTTGATCTTGACCGTGTGGAAAACCTTGCTGAGGCACTGGTGAACACTCCCTCTCTCACAAAGATAAAAAATCATGAAGCGCTGCTTTCCTATGTCAAACTGTACATTGTCCAGCTTGTCAGCAATGTATCCTGATCGTTCTAGCGTCTGCGTTGTTTTCCTTTCTTTTTTCCGGTTTCTTCCGCAGAACGCAGGCGCATTTGCCGCCGTTCTTCAACACGGTCCGGGTCAAAAAATCCATCTTTCCAGTTAAACCGGGTTGCTTCCGGCAAAGGAAGCCCCTTCCGGTACGCCTCAATGATTGCCCGAAATTCCTTTTTCTGGAGCCGTGCCCGTGATATATCAATTATGTGCCTTGTAAAACCGGCATGAACAAGAGACGCGGCCCGGTCAACAATGGAGAAGGGCACCGCCGGCAGCACAAACGAGCCGTCCGGTCCGGAAACCGGGAAAAACTGTCCGCTTTGCCGGTCCGAAAAAACAGATGATCCATACGATGCGGGCAGCTCAAACCGCATGCGAAACAGCGGCGGATAAGAAAAAATCGTGGTAAAAACCAGCTGCCGGTAGCCGGGATCAATAGTCTCATACAAATTGTCTTTTGAATTTTCGTACGGAGAAACAACCGGATATATGTTCTGTTCATTCAGCCAGTCCACTGCCCACCGATTGAACGCGTACAGATACGGGCCGGCAATCAGTTTGAGCGAGCGGTTTCTGAGCATTCCTATATGCGCAGGATTGTTGACGATAAACTGGCTATAGCCGTTTTCAATCAGCGAATCAAGTGTTGTCGCAAGACCGTCTTCCAGCGCTTGGGGCATATAGGGATCAAGGGATATGATTATTTCGCGGCGTGAAAACGGCGGCTTGTCCGACGTATTCGAGTTTTCAGACACGCCAAGCAAAAAGGGCGCGGTATCATGGTTGAGCTCGGCGATCACCCGGATCGGCCGGTACATGAGAATCAGGAAAAAATCTTCCCGTGACGAAACCTGTATATAGAGACCTTCGGGAAAGCCGCCATCAGATTTCTTCCGGTCCCGCTGTCCGCTTCCTTTCGCATTTTTTTCCGGTCCCGGTTCAGGAAGCCTGAGTGTCAAACGGGAAAGCTTCTCGTCAGCAGGTTGAGACCGGTACGCAGAAAGATCCCGGGGAAGAACGTGAGGATAGTGCTTGCTCATGGACTTCGTCTGCATGAGATATACCGAGTCCCCGGTTCCGAACCCGTCGGGAATATCTATCCAGCATTCCTTGTCGGTTGCGTCCACGGTACGAATTTTCCAGCTCTCCCGGGCGGAATCGTCATTTTTGTGCAGGCGTATCGAATCTCCGGTGTCGGGGACATATCCGCCGCCCTTTCCAATGAGGGCCTGTACCGTTTCACCGGTCTTGCGAATCCTCGCTATGTTTCCGAGGAAAAGACCGGTGCCTCCGGCCTGATCAGGATTGAGAAGATTGTCGGCCCGGGAAGAGTCATACCAATACCGTGTTTTGGGACGGGCAAAATCGTTTGCAAGCATGCGTTTTGCGGTCTCAACGGATCCTTTCCGGTCTGATTCCCAGTTATCAAGAACATACCGGTATGCGGCAACAACCGTACCAACATATTCAGCGCTTTTCATGCGCCCTTCAATCTTGAACGAATTGACGCCGGCTGAAACGAGATCAGGGATCCGGTCAATGAGCTGTAAATCGTGCGGAGAAAAGAAATACCCTTTCTTCTCTCCCACCGGTGTTTGCGCGGCATACAATCGCCGGCACGCCTGCGCGCACATGCCCCGGTTGGCCGATTTTCCGCCGAGATAGCTTGAAAAGAGACAAAGCCCCGATTCACTGACACAGAGCGCGCCATGCACAAAAACTTCAAGTTCACAGGAGGTTCTTGCCCTGATTTCCCGGACTTCATCAAGACCCAGTTCACGGGCGAGAACAACCCGGGATATTCCCGAGCGGCTCAACGCATTCGCGCCCCGGGCACTGGCAATATTGAGCTGTGTTGACGCATGAAGCCTGAGTGAGGGGAAATGAGTATGAGCCATATGCAGAACGCCCAGATCCTGGACGATAAGGCCATCCGGTCCGATACGGTTCAGATAGGAGAGAAAACGGTACATACGTTCGGTTTCCGACTCCTGTATGACGGTATTGACCGTTACAAAAACCTTTTTGTTTTTTCGGTGAAGCGCTTCCACGGCCGCTTCAAACTGTGACCAGGCGAAATTTGATGACCGGATGCGGGCATTGAAACTTTTAAGTCCCAAATACACTGCATCAGCTCCTTCCCGAACTGCCGCGTCAAGCGACTCGGGGTTCCCCGCCGGCGCAAGTAACTCTGCCATGAATGCCTCCCGTATCCTGGAGGTATACTATCCCGAATCGCCCGGGTTTGCAAACACCGGAAAGAGTCCCTTCGGCTATTCTCCGTACGGTATTTCCGAATTCTCTCCTCCCGGAGAGGCCCCGGACGTATCACATACAATCCACTCTGCTGCGGAACCGGTATCTTCTGATCCGGGAAGCCTTCCCAGGGTACGGGTTGGAGTCATGGAATCGGAACACACCGCATCGGTAATGAGTGCCGACGGCCCCCATGCCCCGGCTTCGACCGTTTCTTCTGCGGCAAGGCGGAGCGCGTCGGACGGCCAGGAGTCATACCGCGTTTCAGCGCATAGCAGGGCATCAAGCATGCTGCCGCCATGGCGGTCCCGAAGAATGAGGACATTGGTGCTTTTCAGGGGAGAGCGCTCCTGACTATCCCAGAAATCCCAGGCAAAAGGAGAAGAATCCCGCCCTTCCGAGGCATCAATCAGGTCAATCTCATCAACCAGCGCGTCCTCTACGGAACGGAGGTGCCACAGTACATAGTCTCCCGTTCGAACTTCGCATGCAGGAAATTCATGGAGCGTTTTTGTTGTATTCATGGTGTTCTGAATTTCAACTCCGGCAAGATTTCCGTCAGATAAAACGAATAGTTCCACGTATTCTACCCGGGGTTTACTGTACGCAGTCCTGATTTCATTGATAAGTAAAAGCGGAGTACGATCATTATATCCGGTGAACGGCACGGAAAAGGAATAGCTGTTGTGCCTTGCATCCTGCACGGACGCACTGAGTACGGCAACAACGCCGATACCGGGATTCTCTTCAAGCGTAAAGCGTAGAACCTTCGCGCCGACGCCTTCATCCCACGCAGTTGCGATAGTCCGCCCGGGATCATCACGGTAATGAGTCGTGGCCGAAACCACCGTTACGGCATCCGAAAATTCGGCCTGGACTTCCCGGGCGGAAACCGTGTATAAACCCCGCATCTCGGGCACCCTGACCTCCCCGCCCCACATTGAAATGGTTTCCGGATCTATGGCACAGGATGCGCCCATAAGCAGTACGAAAAGCA